>JAZGDQ010000145.1:0-2280 GCA_036477985.1 bacterium | reverse complement strand
GACAATTCTTTCCCAGTCGCCCTAGCGGGGTCGTCTCCCCGGGGGGAGACGCCACCTCCCAAGGGGAGGCCCCACTCCCGGGGGGAGACGCCACCCCTAATTCTTGCTCATGACGAATACGCTGGCGACGGCGCCGGGGCCGCCGAGGGTGTGGCCGAGGCCGCGGCGGGCGCCCTTCACCTGGCGCTTATCGCAGCGCCCGAGGAGCTGCTCGGTGACGTTGGCGATCACCCGCGCGCCGGTCGCCCCGATGGGATGGCCGCAGCTCTTGAGCCCGCCCGAGGTGTTGACGGGGAGCTCCCCGCCCAGCCGGCTCGCGCCCGACTTGACGAAGCCCGCGCCCTCGCCCTTTCCGACGAAGCCCAGGTCCTCGTAGTTGAGGATCTCGGTGATGGTGAAGCAGTCGTGCACCTCGGCGACGTCGATCTCCTCGCGCGGACTCGACACCCCGGCCTGCTCGTAGGCCTGGCGGGCGGCCTCGCGGGTGGCGGCGAAGCCGATGAAATCGTTGCGCGGGTTGAACTGGCCGGTGACGTACCCGTTGGCCGAGGAGGTGCCCATCCCCTCGATGAGGACGTAGTCCTTCTTCCCGAAGCGCGATTCGGCGAGGTCGGCGCGGCAGAGGATGACGGCGGCGGCGCCGTCCGTCGTGGGGCAGCAGTCGTAGAGCCCGAGCGGCTCGGTCACGGGCGGCGCCTTGAGGACCTGCTCCTTGGTGATCTCCTTGCGGAAGTGGGCCTTGGGGTTGAGGCTCCCGTGGTAGTGGTTCTTCACGGCCACCTCGGCGAGGTCCTCCTTCCCGGCGCCGTACTCTTTGAAGTAGCGGGTGGCGAGGATGGCGAAGCTGCCCGGCGCCGTCCGCCCCTTGGCGTAGATGGGATGTCCCTTCTCGAGGGCGGCGGCGACGAGGCTGCCCCGGGGCGGCACCTCGCGCATCTTCTCGGCGCCGACGGCGAGGACGACGTCGTACATCCCGCTCGCCACCCCGAAGGCGGCGTTGCGCACGGCGTCCATCCCGGTCGTGCAGTAGTTCGAGACCCGGGAGACGGGCTTGGGATAGAGGTTGAGCGCCTCGGCCAGCGAGGGGCCGCCGGTGCCGTCGAATCCCCAGCCGAGGGGGAGGTAGCACCCGAGCCAGGCGGCCTCGATGTCGTCCCCGGTCGCGCCGGCGTCCGCGTAGGCCTCCAGGGTGGCCTCGACGACCAGGTCGTTGTAGGTCTGATCGAAGAGCTCGCCGAACTTGGTGGTCCCGACGCCGATGATGGCGACCTTGCCCGAAATATTGCCGGCCATGAAATCTCCCTCCCGGGTATGTTTGGAGCGCCCGCGCCTCTAGGCGGGGCGGAGCTTCCAGAAGTAATTATAGAACCCTTCGCCCTCGTGGAGAAGCCGGAAAGTGAGCTCCACCTCCCCGCCGATCGCGACGTTTTCCTTGTCCCCGTCCGCCATCTGGCCGTAGAACCGCCCGCCGCCCTCCAGATCGGCCGAGATCATGGAGACGTAGCCCTCCGGGGAGGGGACGAGGTGGTCGTGGACGAAGGTGAAGATCTTGCCCCGGCGGCCGAGCTTCACTTCCTCCCATGCGTCGGCCTCGCCGCATGCGTTGCAGATGCGCTGGCGGGGATACTGAATCTCCCCGCAGGCGGTGCACTTCGCCGCGCGCAGGCGCATGCCCTGGCGGCTCTCCTTCCACATGATGCTGGTCGAGGTGAAGGGGTTGAGCTTCTCCCCCGCCACCTGGCTGCGGAAGCGGAGCATCTTCCCGTAGTGGGAGAGGGGGCGCGCCCGCTCGAGGGACCAGCCGATTCCGCGCCGCTCCCGGAGCGCATGAATCTTGTCGGTGGCGCGCAGGAGGAGGGCGTCTCCGCCGCTGCCGTGGCCGGCGACCAGGATGTGCTCCCCCGGCTCGGCGCTCTGGAGGGCCTCGACCAGGGCGAGGAGGGGGGCGGCCGCCCCGGCGTCCCCGAGCCGGGCGACGAGGGGCGCCTCGGGGTAGGCCTCCTCCGGGAAGCCGAGCTTTCGGCAGATGGCCGCGTGGGTGCGCGCGTCGGGGGCGTAGACGAGGACGCGGGCGACGTCCTCGCGCGTGGCGCCCGTCTTGGCGAGCAGGCCCTCGACCGTGGCCACGGTCTGGCGGATGTAGCCGAAGTCGGTGATGAACTTGAGGTCGCCGGCCGAGACGGTCTCCTGCCCCGGAAGGCGCCAGCGGTCGATGAAGTCCTCCGTCCAGGAGTGGACGGCCTCGACCTCGGCGGCGACGTCCTCCCCCTTCCCGAGGAT
>JAZGDQ010000144.1:0-12589 GCA_036477985.1 bacterium | reverse complement strand
ATGTCGGGGCGCATGCACGGCGGCTCGGGCTCGACGACCTCAATCTGGAAATCCTCGAGATTCTGCTTGATGTAGCGCGAGACGTGCTCCCTCTGGGCGGGAGATCCCCGGCGGTGGGAGAGGCGGAGCGCCTCCATCCGGTAGATCTCGAAGCACATTCCGTCGGGAGCGCCCTCGAGCGCCGTCACGTCGTTTCCGTTCGCGACATGGCGCCGCCAAGCCTCCTCCGCCCACTCGTGGCCGACGAAAGGATTCTCGGAGGTGACGAGGAAGAGGTCGGTCCCCTCCGCCGCATCGGCGCTCTGGAGCAGGCGCCCCACCACGTCCTCGGGGTCCCCGTAAACGAACTTCGCCCCGCGGCGCCCGGCGAGGGCGGCGAAGGGCTCGTTCCCCTCGAGGGAGGAGATTCCGAGCACCCGCTCGGAGATGACCGGAATGCGCCCCAAGGCATCGAGAATCTGGTCGAGGATCGCGACCCCCTCCCCGAGCCGCTGAAGGGGCTTGGCGTAGAGGCGAGCGCTCTCCACGCGGCAGGCCAGGGCGGCGACCAGGCGTCTCATCCTTCCCGAATCCCTCCGCCCGGCGAGAGGGCCCCCTCGGCCCCCTTGTCGCCCGCGCGGCCGCGCGGCCGGCTCACAGGCTCGGGCTCGCGACAATCCGCTCTGGGGGAATCCCCAATTCGCGGAGCCTTTCGAGGGTCTTCTCCACCTCGTCCAATTCCATCAGGCAGACCGCGTCGAAGGAGCCCTCCTTGAGCGCCTCGAGGGATTCCACCTGGTATCCCAGGAATCTCTCTCCCCCCCCCTCCGGGGACACGACCACGGAGATCTCGATGCCGGCCTCCCGCATCGAGAGGTAGCACATCTCGGCCAACTCGCCCGTCCCCACCAGGGCGACGCTCTCCACCCCCTCGGCCTTCATCTCCGAGGCGACCGAGTTGAGCCGGAGTCGGATCTCCCGGTAGTAGGAGAGGGAATACCGAATGTAGCTCACCGTCTTGCGCGATTTCTCGGCCAGACCCTGAGGGGTGAGGAGATACCGCACCCGCCGTCCGGGGATGGTGGTGACCTTGAAATATCCCTTGCGCACCACGCGCTTGATGAAAGCGTTCACCAGCCCCAGGGAGACGTTGAGCCGGACCGCAAGCTCGCGTTGGGTCGCGAAGCCCTCGTTGCGATGCACCTCTTCCATGAGCTTCAACTCTTGGATTTCTTCTTTGCGCATGCTCTGTGCCCGCCCGGATGGAAAACGCGGCGGCGGGCCCCCCAAAACGGGAGCTGATACAGCTCCGCCCTCTCGGTTACATGGGCAAAACCCAAAATGGAAAGAAAATCAATAAATTGCAGACATCCGAGGCACCCGCTCCCCGAATCCTGCGGCGCGGGAAAACCGGGGGCGACCGACCGGCTATCGACGCCTAGGGCAGCTGAAGGCGACGGATGGCTCCGTGGAGCTTCAGCGGTCGGCGATTTTTTCCAGCTGGCACTCGGGCAATTCCACCGCGACGGACCGCTGCATCAACTCGATCGAGACGATCAGACGCTTCTTCCCGCCGTGGCGGAGGATCATCCCCTCCGCCCCGGTGAGCGGGCCGTCCAGGACGCGCACGCGATTGCCGGGAACGAGATAGCTCACCGGCCGGCACAACTCCCCGCTGGCCACCAGCAGGCGGAGCGACTCCACCTCCCGCAGCGATACGGGGAGGGGCAGACCGTTCACCCCCAGAATCCGCACGACCCCGCGGGTGCACTTCACCTCGTGCAGATTCTCGAGCCGCCCGTTGGGGGAGACGAAAAGATAGCCGGGAAACAAGGGGACCGAGATTTGCTTGCGCCGGTCCTGGCGCCGGCTCCAGGTCACCCGCTCGGGAAGGAAAACGTGAAAATCCTTGGACATGAGAGCGGTGCACACCATGCGCTCGTGCCGGCTCCGTGTGTGGACGGCGTACCAAAGGCCCACCGAAATCGGATCGGGCAGAACAGCGGTCGAGTGATTTCCCTCAGAATTGCCGTTCAAAGTGGGGTGCACTTGCTCCTCACCCGGGCGAGAATAATCCACTAAAAGAGGTTGGCGCATCTTTTCCCCCCGCCCCCCTTCCATATCCGGGAAATCCCTCAAAGTGACGGAATGAATTCGAGTTTCCGCGTTCAAACTGTGAACATACCCCGGAAACAGCCGCTCGTCAACAAATATCTGCCCCCTCCCCTCTTCGCCGAAACAGCCGCTCCGCCAGGATTTCCGCCCACTTTCGCGGCGGGATGGGGGATTCGCCTTCCCTTTCCGGGGAGGGGGACTCTCATTCAGGAGAAAATAACACGAAAACCATCGAAAGATTTTCAGGGGCCGGAGGAGTTCGAGCGGAAGTACTCGATGACGGACTCGAGAATCTCGTCCAAATGGACGCGCGGCTCATAGCCCATCAGGTTGTGGATCTTGGTCAGGTCGGGAACGCGCCGCTCCATGTCCTCGAATCCATCTCCGTAGGCGTCTTCGTAGGGGATGAAGTGAATCGGGGAGGAGGAGCCGGCCAGCTTCTTCACCAGGCCGGCCAGATCGGCGATGGAGATCTCATTGTTGTTTCCGATGTTGAACACCTCCCCCACCGCCTGGGGGTGGGCCATGAGGTCGGCCACCCCGCGCACGACGTCGCTCACGTGGGAGAAACAACGCGTCTGGGCCCCGTCGCCGAACACGGTGATGGGCTCCCCCTTGACGGCGGATTCCACGAACCGGGGAATCACCATTCCGTAGCGGCCGCTCTGCCGGGGCCCCACGATGTTGAAAAAGCGCACGATGACGATGGGGAGCCCCCACTCGCGGTGGTAGGCCAGCGCGAGGAACTCGTCCAGCGTCTTGGTGTTGGCGTAGGCCCACCGCTGCTTCGTCACCGAGCCGAGAATCCGATCGTCGTCCTCCCGCAGGGGACGGTACTTGTTCTTCCCGTACACCTCCGATGACGAGGCGATCAGGACTTTTCGGCCGTATTGGCGGGCGAGTTGGAGGACGACCTCGGTGCCCCGCACGTTCGTCATGATGGTCTCGACCGGCTTCTCCATCACGAGATGCACGCCGACGGCGGCGGCCAGGTGATATATCTCGTCGCAGTCCCGCACGAGGGGATCGAGAAAATCCGCATCCAGGATGCTTCCCATCGCCAGATGAAGGCGAGGATTGGACCTGATGTGCTCGAGGTTCTCCAGCCGGCCGGTCGTAAAATTGTCGATAATGAAAACTTCGTGCCCGCGCACCAAAAGCTCGGTCGCCAAATGCGAGCCGATGAACCCGGCGCCCCCCGTAATCATCGATTTCATGGCAACTCCATCAAAACTGGACCCGCGGCCGGACCCGGTCCTCCTCGCGCCTGCACATACGCCCTCAACTTCGGCTTCTCCCGCCCACCCCGCTCATTCCCCTCAAGCGGAAAATCGGGGACTACGGCACGGGAAGGCGGTGGAGCGGAAAACATGCTCCGGGCGGCCATGGGGGAGGGCGCACATCGGGTCCCGAACCCACCTCGCAGAATGCCTCCTTGACGGCTCTTCCCATACACGAAGCCCGCTCCTCAATCAAGGCGCGCGGTTCTTCGGACCAAGCCGTCCCGCCGGAAGGGCCCGGCCCGCCTCGCGCGGCCGCCCCTCCGCTGCGCCGATTTTCCTGTATTGACGGCCCTTCCCGATGCTCCATATAATTGATTAAAGTGTCCTTTTGGCCTCGGCCCGCAATCCTTCGGGCGGCCGGGCAGGGGTCCGATTATGCGCGGGAACAGACCGGTTGGCTCTCCGCCCGGCCCAACCGATCGCGGCAGGTGAGAGAAGCGTCCATGTCTTCGTTCTCCGCGCAGATCCTTCCGCTCGCTACGACCTTTTTCATCGCCCTCGCCCTGACGATGGTCTTTACGCCCGCCGTGCAATTCTTCTGCCGTCGGCGGGGACTCGTCGCGCTTCCCAGCGGCAGCAGGTGGCACAAGAAGGAAACCCCGATTTTCGGCGGGGTGGCCATCCTGCTGGGCATCGTCATCTCCCTGATCCCCTTCAACACCATGATGTGGGAGCCGCGTTTTCTCGGCCTCCTCGCCGGGGCGCTCATCGTCTTCTCCGTCGGGCTGTGGGACGACATCCAGAGCCTGGGCCCGGTGCCCAAGATCCTGGGGCAAATCGTGGCCGCCTGCATCGTCGTGTGGAGCGGCGTTGTCTTCGACTTCGGCGACCATCGGCTCCTCGCCATCCTTTTGACCATTTTGTGGATCGTCGCCGTCACGAACTCCTTCAACCTCATCGACAACATGGACGGCCTTTGCGCCGGAACCGCGTGCATCTCGGGAATCGTCCTGATCGCCTGGGCCTTCGTCATCTCCGACCCGCTCGTGGGCCTGCTCTCGGCGGCGCTCGCGGGCGCCTGCCTCGGGTTCCTGCGCTACAACTTTTCGCCCGCCTCCATATTCATGGGCGATTGCGGGAGCATGCTCTTGGGCTTCTCTCTGTCGGTGGCCTCGATTTTGATCACCGAAAAATACCTCGGGAACCTGGTGGCCACCCTCCTCGTCCCGGTTCTGGTGCTCGGCGTCCCCATCTTCGACTCGACCTTCGTCTCCTTCACCCGCTACATCCGGGGCCAGAGCATCGCCAAGGGAGGCAAGGACCACGCTTCCCACCGCCTCGTCATCCTCGGCCTGAGCGAGAGGCGGACGGTTCTCCTCATTTACGCCTTCAGCCTCATCCTCGGCGTCACCGCCTTTCTCTACACGTACCTGAACCTCTCCGTCCTCGTCGTCTTCTCCATCGTCCTGCTCGCGGGCGCCGTCGTGTTCGGACTCTTCCTCGGGGACGTCAAGATCGAGCAGAGCGAGCTTCCCTCCGTCCTCGCCGAGCGCAAGGGCGACCCGCCGGCGGTGCTCCTGACGAACGTTTTCCACAAGCGGTCCACCGTCGAAATGCTCCTCGATCTGATCAGCATCTGCGTGGCCTTTTACACGGCCACCCTGCTCCGCTACGAAACCCATCTCACCCCCGAGCGGATGCAGCTCTTCTGGCAGACGCTGCCCGTCATCATTCCGATCAAGCTCGTCACCCTTTATTCCTTCGGCCTTTACCGCAGCATGTGGCGCTACCTGGGCATCGTCGACCTCATTCACATCGCCCGCGCCGTGACGACCGCCTCGGTCTTCTCCGTCCTCGCCGTTCTCATGCTTTGGCGCTTCGAGGGGTTCTCGCGCTCGGTCTTCGTCATGGACTGGCTCATCCTTCTGATCCTCGCCGGCGGACTGCGTCTCTTATTCCGCGGGCTGCGGGAGACGCTCCCCGGCATTCAGAAAAACTCGGGCCGCCGCATCCTCATCGTCGGCGCGGGCGACGCGGGCGAGATGCTCGTGCGGGAGATGCTCAACAACTCCCGGCTGGGCTACCTGCCCGTCGGCTTCATCGACGACAACCCGGGGAAGCTCGGCCGGCGGATGTTCGGGGTCGAGGTCATCGGGGCCCGCTCCGATCTCCAGCGTCTCATCCTGGAGGAGCGCATCGAGGAGGTGATCATCGCCATTCCCTCGGCCCTGGACGAGGGTCTCTCGGAGTACTTCGCCCGCTGCGCCGAGCTGGGGGTGCCCTGCCGCAAGACCCAAAGCCTCATCTGAGCCGGGCGCCCCGGGCGCCGCTCTCCACCCGCCCGCTTCCGGATCGAACGAAAAGATGGGCCAGACCATCGCCGAAAAGGTCTTCGCCCGGGCCTCGGGCCTGAAGACGGAAACGCCGTCAACGTGACCCGGACGGTGCGCGAGTTCGTGCGCGCCGGCGCCGCCGCGCGGCCCGCCCCCGAGCGGCCCACCTTGCAGACGACGAGCGGCTTTCCGGCGTCGAGCGCCCTGCCCGCCGCCCCGAGGAACTTCGGCGCGTCCCGCAGCCCCTCCAGGTAGAGGGCGATGGCGCGCGTGCCGGGGTCCTCCACCAGGAAGTCGAGGTAGTCCGCCGCCTCCAGGTCCGCCTCGTTGCCGCAGGAGATCATGTAGCTGAAGCCGATCCCCCGGTGGGTGGCCCGCGAGAGGATGGCCCCGCCGATGCTCCCGCTCTGGCAGATCAGCCCCACCGGGCCCTCCAGGAGGCGGTCCAGCTCGAGGGCGATGATTCCGGCCAGATGCAGCCGGGCGCCGAAGTTGTGGTATCCCGCCGTGTTGGGCCCGCAGATGCGCATTCCGGCCCCCCGGGCGCAGGCGAGGATGGCCTCCTGCAGCTCGGCGCCCTCGGGGCCCGTCTCGGCGAAGCCGGCCGAGTAGATCGTCGCCGTGGGAATTCCCAGGCGGGCGCAATCCTCGATGACGGAAAGGACTTGGTCGCGCCCGACGGCGATGAAGGCGGTGTCGGGCGCCTCGGGAAGATCGGCGAGGGAGGGGTGGCAGCGCAGCCCGGCCGCCTCCTCGTACTTCGGGTTCACCGGATAGACGCGCTCCCCGTAGCCGTGGCGCAGGAGGTTCTTCAGCACCCGCCCGTTGAAGCGCTCGGGATCGGCCGAGGCCCCCACCACGGCGACCGACTTCGGGTCCAGGAGGCGGCGGAGGCTCTCGCGCGTGGCCGCGAGATCGGGGGAGGTCATCGGACCCGAAGGGCCGGCGGAGGGCGCCTGCGGATTCAAGGATCGCGGTCCGGGCGGGGGGGGCGCTGGCTGAAGTTTCTCTCGTAGATCAGGCTCGCCATCCGGTTCCGGAGCATCTGGACCGAGCCCCCGGCGATCGACCACCCCCGGATCTTCCGGTAGAGGAACTCGAGCGGCATCTCGGTCGAGTAGCCGTAGGCCCCGTGGAGCTGGATCGCGTCGTCCGCCACCTCCCGCGCCATCTCGTTGCAGTAGAGCTTGGCGGCGGTCGACTCCAGCGCCGAGGGCAGGCCCGCCCGCGCGTTCACCAGGGCGCGGTAGAGGAGGAGGCGCGCGGCCTCGAGCTTGACCCGCATGTCGGCGACCATCCATTGCACCCCCTGGAACTCGCACAGGGGGCGGCCGAACTGGCTGCGCGTCTTCGTGTGCTCGACCGTCATGTCGTAGGCCGCCTGGGCCAGGGCGAGGCAGCGGGTGGCGTTGCCCAGGCGCTCGACGTTGAAGATCGGCATGAGCGCGCGGAAGCCGTCGCGGTCGATGAGGATGTTCTCCTTCGGGATCCGCGCGTTCTCGAAGAAGAGGGAGCAGTGGGCCTCCCCGCTCATGTACCGCTCCGTCTTCCCCTTGGTGAACCCCGGCGCGCCCGACTCGACGACCACCGCCCCGCAGTCCCGCGTCCGGGGGCCGAAGCGCACGAAGACGACGAAGAGGTCCGCGAAGGGGGCGTTCGAGCCGAAGGATTTTTGGCCGTTGATGAGGACGCTGTCGCCGTCGATCTCCGCGGTGGTCTGGAGGTCGGTGACGGCCGAGCCGGCGTCGGGCTCGCTCATCGAGATCGAGATGATCCTCTCGCCGGCGCAGATGCCGGGCAGAAACCTTTTTTTCTGCTCCTCGTCGCCGAGCTCGTCGATTATCCGGACGGGGCCCATGTTGCCCATCTGGACGACGTCCCCGCTGTGGGGGCACACCTGGGCGACGGCCTCCATCACGAGGCACGCCTCGGCGATGGACCGCCCTCCCCCGCCGTAGGGCTCGCCCACCGTCATCCCCATCATTCCGTGCGCGGCGAGCACCTCCATGGAGCGGCGGGGATACTCCCCGGTCTTCTCGTAGCTGTAGGCCTCCGCGGCGAACTCCCGCTCGGCGAGCTCGCGGGCCGTCTGCTGGAGGAGACGATCCTGCTCGTCGAGTTGAAAATCCAAGCGCGTTTCTCCCTCGAACGGCGTCCGCGAGAAGCGGCGCGGGCGGGCGCGGCGCCCGGCGCGCCGCCCCTTACCGCGGGGACTTCATCAGGCTGAGAAAAATGACGATCCGCCGGTTCTGGGCGCGGCCCGCCGCCGTTTCGTTCCCCTTCACGGGGTGATGCGAGGAGTAGCCCGTGGCCGAGAGCCTCGCCGGGGCCACCCCCTTCGATTCGAGATGGCGGACCACCGATATGGCCCGGGCGGCCGAGAGCTCCCAGTTCGTGGAAAACCGGTCCGCGAGCGCCCCGGTGATCGGCAGGCTGTCGGTGTGGCCCTCCACCCGGACGGATTTGCCCGGCTGGGTCTTGAGCAGAGCGGCGACGCGGTCGAGCGCCCCGCGGCCCTCCTCGCTGATCCGGGCGCTGCCCAGGCCGAAGAGGAGGCGGTCGACGATGTCGATGCGCAGCATCTCCTTCGTCTGGCGCACCTTCATCTCCTGGCCCGCGAACCGCCGCCGGAACGAGGCCAGGCTCTGCTCCAGCTTGGCGGCCCGGCGGGCCTCCCTCCGGGCCTTCTCCTCGAGGGCCGTGACGCGGGCGCCCGTCTTTTTCCGCTCCTCGCTCATCCGCTCCACCAGCTCTTTCGTCCGGGCGAGCCTCTGGCGGGCCTCCTTGGCGGTGGAGAACGAGCCGGCGAGGTTCTTGCGGAGGGCCGCCATGCTCGCCTCATAGCGGGCGGCCTTCTTCCGGAGGCCCTCTCCCTCGGCTTTCGCCGCCTTCGCCTCGGCGGCGAGACGGCCCGCTTCCTTCTTCTGGGCGGCCAGATCCTTCTCGAGGCCCGCAGCCTTCTCGGCGCGCTTGGCCGCGGCCTTCTCTGCGGCCCGCGCCGCCTGCGCCTCCTCGCGGAGGCGGCGGACCTCGCCCTCCAGTTGCGTCACCTTCCCGCCCAGGCTGCTGTTTTCCTCTCGAAGTTTTCGCCCTTCTTCCCTCACCTCTTCGGTCTTGGAGGAGAGGGACGCCTTCACCCTCTGAAGGCTCTCCTCGAGCTCCCGGATGCGCCCGCGCCGGCGGTCCCCGTCCCTGCGGCTGGCCTCCAGCTTCCGGTTCGCCGCATCGAGCGCGGAATTCGCCTTCGAGGAGTCGTAGGCGAAATAGCCCCCTCCGCCGAGGAGGATGGCGATGACGACCCCTGCCAGAACCCGGCTTCCCATATCGCGTCCTCCTCCTTGTGCAGACAGGAAGGACTCCGGCCGAATCTATGAAAATTCCCCGTGGAAAAATGATACCACACCCGCCCGCCCGCTCCGGAGCGCGGATCGGGCGATTTTGGAGGGATTTTTCACCCGGCGACGGGGAGAGCCTCCCCCTCCGGGGGAGCGATTCGAGTGGCGAACATCCTTCTCCATCCGATATTTTCTCCCGATACCAAGCTTGATTGGGGCGCCCGTCATTTTTGGAGAATTCCCTGCTCAGGTGCGGGAGGGGGGGGGAAGCGTCTTTGTCTATTGCCGCCCGGCATGGCGCGCCCGCCGATCCGGCCCATCGAGAGACGACCGGAGGGAGAGGCTTTTTCCCAAGGAGGCCACAATGAAGACCCGGTTCTGAATCGCCGCACCCCTTTTCGTCCTGGCCGCGCTCCTGCTCGTGACGGGTTGCGGCGGCCCCCCGCCGATCGCCAAGCCGGAGGCGATGGCCGCGCCCAAACCCATCGAGGGCAACGGCGGAAAGTGCATGAGCCCCTACACCACGGACGACGTTCTGGCCAAGTGGGTGGACAAGGCCATCAACGTCAAGGTGGGCGCGGCCGTCGGGAAAGCGGCGGGCGCCTACATCGGGCGCAAAATGCTCGAGCAAATTCCCTTCGTCGGCGGTTTTATCGGCTCCACCGTGGGGGAGACGGCCGGGCGGCCGTCGCGCCCACCAAGGCCGCCTCCATCGTCTCCTCGGCCGCGGACAGGCTGGGGGACGGCGCCGCCGGGGCCGCCGCCGGACTGGGTGTTCTCGGAGTGGTGGCCGCCGCGGCCTCGGCGAACACCCGGGCCGAGGCCGACACCCGCTACTGGGACAACCTGCCGAACACCATCCACGCGCTCTCCCTGCAGCTGCCGCCGGGCGAGCATTCGCTCCGGGCGCAATTCCGCACCAAGGAGGGGGCCGCGCCGCCCCGCCTCGACGCCGCCCACCGCTTCCGGGTGGAGAAGGGAAAGCCCGCCATCGTCTGGCTGCGCTCCCGCCGGATTCTCACCTCGAAATAAGCCCGCTCTTCCTGGAGGGAGCGGGGAGAGCCCCCGCCCGCTTCTGATCAGTTTCGGCCCGCTTCGGATCCGATTCGGCCCGGGGGGGAGGGGGGGAATCCGCCCCGCCCCGGCGGCCGGCCCTCACTCGGCCCGGCGGCCCTCACTCGGCCCGCCACCCCTTGCGCGCCGGCACCTTCAGGAGATAAGGGCCCGGAGGAATCTTGTCCGAGAGCAGCTCGGTGTTGAGGCGCCGGAGCCTGGCCGTGGTCGTCCTCTCCCGCCGGGCGATCTCGGCGAGCGAGAGCGGGCCTTCCACCTCCCGCACGTCGTAGCGGGCCGCTTCGGGATCGTAGCGGAAATTGTAGCGCTTGAGGTCGCGGAAGATGAGAATGACGGCGAAGATCCGGGGAACATATATCATCGATTCCTTCGGGAGGCTCTTCAGGGAGAAATAGTCCCGCGTCCCCTCCCGCCGAATCCGATTCCGCACGCAGCCGGGGCCGCAGTTGTAGGCGGCCAGGGAGAGGGGCCAGGTGAACCGGTAGCGTTCGACCATGACCTTGAGGTAGAGGGCCGCGGCGAGCGCCGCCTTCTCCGGGCTCCGCCGCTCGTCCACCAGCCCCGACCCCACCCGGAGCTTCATGTCCCGGGCCGTCCCCCTCATGAACTGGAAGCTCCCGACGGCCCCCGCCCCGCTCTGCGCGTTGGGGTTGCCGCCCGACTCGGCGAGCATGAGGAGGGAGAGCTCCTCGGGGACGCCGGCCTCGCGGAAGATGTAGCGAACGATGGGGATGAAGGGCCCGCCCCGGCGGATCCAGCTCTGGAGGATCCGCCTCCCGCGCTTCGTCCGGGTGAACCACTGGAGCTGGGACTGAACCCGGGGATTGTCCTCGGGAATGGAGACCCGCTTCTTTGCGTTGGCGAACGGCCCGGCGCCCCGCTTCCTCCTCACAGGCTTCGGCTCCTCCCTCTTCGGGGGGGCTTCCGCCCTTTTCGGCGCGGAGGGCCTCTCCATCTCCCTCACGGGGGGCTTCGTCTTGTCCTTGAGGCGACCGAGCATGAGCCGGGCGAAGGGGTCGCCGGGCCGTTGGGTGAGGATGAGGCGGAACACCTCCCGCGCCCGCTCCTTCTCGCCGGCGTCGAAGAGGATGACGCCCTTCTTGTTCAGGATGATGGGGAGAACGTCGAGGTCGGCGTGCTCGATCCGGTTCAAGAGGAATTTGTCGAGGGAGGCCAACGCCTCTTGAAGCTTTCCCTGCTGGGAGAGGGTCTTGGCCCGGGCGAGCACCTCGATCAGGAGCCGGGCCGGATCGGGCGCGGCGCGGGCGGGATCAACCCCTACGGACCGGTCCCCCACCCGCGGGGAAGGATCCCCGTACGCCGCCCCGGCGACGGTGGGCGCCAGCAGGAGGGCGGCGAGCGCGAGGGGCGCCGCGCGCCCGATGCTCACAGGGCGGAGTGCGCGCCGCCGCTCAAATGCCCAACCTGGCCTTGTAATCCTTGAGGTACTTGTCCACATATTTCTCAAAGAGGGCGCTCTCCTCGCTCTTCACGGGCTCCTTCTCCGCGGGGGACCGGGGAGGCGGCGACGCGGAAGGGCGGGGCGGGGCCGCACCCGTCTGGGGCTTCGGGCGCGAATAGGAGGCCGACGCCGCCGCGCTCCCGCCCCAGGCGCTGGCCATCTGCCCCATCATCTTGAGGGTCGCCCGCAGGGAGCGGCGCAGCCGCGTGTCCCGCTCTCCCATCATCACCGAGGCCGGAGCGCCGGGCATCCGGACCGGCTTGGGGGCGTCCTTGTCGTAGCTTGTCACGTAGGAGAGGTTTCGCCCCGAGCGCAGGTCGACCGCCTTGGCGGTCACCCGCCAGTTCTTCTTCCCGAAATCGGGGATGAAGAGAAGCTCCACCAGCACGTCGGCGTACTTGCGCCAGGCGGAGAACTCCACGTCGCGCGAGGAGCGCCCCGAGCGGGCGGGGCCCACCTCGTTGGCGTAGGCGCGGATGGCGACGTCGGGGTCGGTCAGGTGAACCCCCGCCTGGCGGAAGGGGTCGAAGAACACCTCCTGGGCGCGGGCCACCCCCCACTCGGAGGGCATGAGCCGCTTTCTTCTGGCGATCCGCCGCTCCACGCCCAGCGATCGCTTGCGGTCCATCTTGAGCCTCCGGCTTTCGATCGCATCGGAGCGGACCGCCTTGAGGTGGTCCTGCCACACCCACCGGGCGCCCGTCCGGTAGTCCTCGAAATCGCGCTCGAGGACCTCGTTGACCAGTATCAGGATCCGGGGCTTGCCGGCCCGGGCGTAGGCCCCCCGGAATCTGGCCACCAGGTCCACCTGCCGCGCCTTTTGGGCCGTCCCAGGCTTGGGCGCCACCTGCCGGTGTCCCAGCTGGGGCAGATCGCTCCGCTCGGGAGAGGGGCGCGGGGGGACGATGACGTCGGCGGGAGGCGGCGGAACGACCGCCACCTTGGCGGTGCATCCCGCCAGCAGGAAGACAGCCAGGGCCGGCAGGACGGGGGAGCGAAGCGGGGAATTCATCATCTGGCCTCTCCTGCGCGCTATTTGACCTCTCGTATACGAATGGTGAACCGCCT
>JAZGDQ010000143.1:0-5518 GCA_036477985.1 bacterium | reverse complement strand
CAGCTTCAAATCCTCGAAGGTCTCGAAGCGCCGCCGCCCGATGTCCATCTCCACCCCCTCGCACACCTCGCGCAGGCGGCGCGCCGGGAGGCCGAAGACCGAGGCCGTCCAGGCCAGCTCGCGCAGGATGGGATGGGGGAGCTCGCGCCCCTCGAGGCGCCCGACCGCCTCCTTCCAGCGGCCGAGCCGGCGCCGCTTCTCGGCCTCCTCCCCGGGCGAGTCGGCGATGTCGTCCACCACCCGGCAAAAGGCGTAGACGGCCGAGAGGGCCCGCCGCCGGTCGCGCGGGAGGGTGAGGAAGGCGAGGTGGAAGTTCGAGCGGCTCCGGCGGACGACCCAGCGGCAATAATCCCGGTCGGCCCGCTCCCCGGCGCCGCGCCCGGCGAGTCTCTCCAGCCGCGAGACCGGAGCGGCGGCGGCGAAGAGGCACCGGAGCCGGTCCCCCTTCCCGAGGCGCGGCGGCGCGCGGAGGACGTCGTAGCCGGCGCGCTCGATTCCCTCCAGGGCGGCCACGCCCCCCCGCCAGATCGCGCGGAGCTCGCGGCCGAGGGCGCCCCGCGTCCGGCGAAGGAGGGGAAGCCCCTCGGCGAAGAGGGCGCGGACGCGGCGCACCTCGTGCACCATGAGAGCGCGGAAGGCGGAGCTCATCTCCCCCGATCCCCCCTCTCCCCGCAGCTCATCCTCGGAGACGCCAAATCCCTCCAGGTCCTCCTGGGGCAGGTAGACCCTTCCCCGCTCGAAATCCTTGCGCACGTCCTGAAGATGGTTCGCCAGCTGGAGGGCGGTGCAGATGGCGTCGGAGGCTTTGAGGTCCTCCTCGCCGGGCGCCCCGTGGAGCATGAGGACGATCCGCCCCACCGGGTTCGCCGAGAGGCGGCAATACCCGAGGAGGGCGGGGAAGTCCGGATACCGGTGGACGTCGAGATCCTGCCGGAAGGCGGCGATCAGATCGCGGAAGGGCTGGAGGGGGAGCGAGAAGAGGCGGATGGTCTCGGCCAGGGCGGTGAAGGCCGGGCCCTCCCCCCTTCCCTCGCCCGCGGCCTCCAGCTTCCGCTCCCACTCGGCGAGACGCGCGCGGGGATCTTCCTCCCCCTCCTCGCCCGGCTCGTCGGCGATGTCGTCCGCCCCGCGGGCGAAGGCGTAGACGGCGGCCATGTGGGGGCGCATCCGGGCCGGGAGGAGGCGCGAGGCCACCGGGAAGTTCTCGTAACGGGCGGCGGCGATCTCGGCGCAGGCCCGGTAGGCGGCTTCGATATCAGCTGGGGAGGCTTTCTCGCCCTCGCGCGGGGAGACGCTCTCAGGCGGTGCGTCGCCCTCCCCCGGTGTCCCGCCCTCACGCAGGGAGTCCCCGCCCTCCCTCAGGGAGTCGAGGAGGGGCGCGTCCGCCGGGAGGAACTCGAACTCCCCCAGGCGGGAGGGGAGGATCCACTCGTGCCCATCCACCCCGAGGTTCTTCGCCTCCCCCGAGCGCCAGCGGCAATCGTAGAAGCGGAGGTGAACCGTGAGCTCCTCGTAGCGGTGGAGGGTCTCCCAGCGCATCGAGCCCACCTCGACCTCCACCTCCAGCTCCTCGCGAATCTCGCGCGAGAGGGCCTCCTCGGGCGTCTCGTCGGTCTCGATCTTTCCGCCCGGAAACTCCCAGAAGCCGGACATCTCCCCCCCCGCGGGGCGGCGGCAGATGAGAATCCGCCCCTCGCGCTCGACGATGCCCGCGACGACATCCACCGGTGAACCCACATCGCTCTTCATCGTTCGTCGAAAGACCTCCGGGGGATCACGCCTTCATCGGGGTGATCCGGCTCACGTAGAGGGCCGGCTCTGCCCGCTCGAGCGCCTCCTCCAACCCCTCGGCATCGCGGATGGGGCCTCCCGGAAGGGTGAGGCCGGGAAACTTCACCTCCAGACGGTCAACGTCGAATGGCCAGGGCGCCACCTCGATGCCGTCCCCTGCAACGGGTCGAATTCGCAGCCCGCTTCGGGCCAGATAGTGCGCCGCCCCCTCGGGCGGAGTGATCTCGGGCGCGCGGCAGGCGATGAGGGAGAGGGTGTCGCAGGTGCGCAGGAGCAGCGACATGTCCTCCTTCGCCGCCGTCTCCTCGGGGCTGAATTCCCCGAGAAGGCCGCGCTGGCGGCTGCGCTCGGCGTCGATGAAGCGCCGCAGGTGGCCGAGCTCGCTCGAGGGGGCGCCGCCCATTCCCGCCTCGGCCAGCCCGCAGAAGTGGGCGCTCACCAGATAGCCCGAAAACGGCCCGAAGGCGGCGCAGAAGCCGATCCCCTCCCCCCAGACGTCGATGGCCTCCTCGGCCGTCGTCCCGAAGAAGCTGAGGGGGTAGCGGGTCTCGGCGTCGTAGCGCGGGACGGCGTCGGGGTCGCACCAGCCCACATCGTGGTTGTCCACGGCGTAGAAGACGGCGTCGCAAAGGGCGGGCGGGGAGGCGGGCACGCGGCCCCCGCCCGACCAGCGGCGGGCCAGGGTGCCCGCCATCCGGGCGTGATCGTGCTGCGAGATGAGGCGGGTTTCCGCTCCGTTGGGCCGGACGATCATTTCGGCATCCCAGGGCCGCCCGCACCGCGGCGGCGGTGCGCAGGCCCGACCTCCGTGCTCTCCCAAAACCCCCTGAATTCCCCCCCCTTGGCGGATTCGCCGAATGTAGCAGTCCCCCCCGGGGCAAACAAGGCCGCCCTCCGGGGAGGAGGGGCCGCGCGGGCGGGGGGCGGCGGGGGCGGCGGGGCCCGCCTTGCTCCCGGCGCGGGCGGCGTGATAGAAGCCCCATCTTGCGGCCCGACTCCGGCCGAGGGGAGAGCGGGCCGGCGGCGCGGGCCGGTTTGACCCGGCCTTCCTCCCCGGCTCTACAATGCGCCGTCACGCGGATTTTCACCCAAGATGGCGGGGCGGGGCGGCCGCGGCCTCCCGCACCCCAGAGAGGATGATGCGGCCTTGAGCGAGGATGCCGGCTCCGTCGGCCTCACCGAGACGAAATTCCTCACCCTGCCCGAGCCCTTCACCACCGAGTCGGGGCGGACGCTCCCCGAGGTGACGGTCGCCTACGAGACCTACGGCGAGCTGAACGCCGCCGGCGACAACGCCTTTCTCGTCATCCACGCCCTCACGGGCGACGCCCACGCGGCCGGCCGCCACAGCCCCTCCGACCCGCGCCCCGGCTGGTGGGACCCGATGATCGGGCCCGGCAAGGCCCTCGACACCGACAAGTACTTCGTCGTCTGCACGAACAACCTGGGCGGCTGCTCGGGCACGACCGGCCCCGCCTCGCTCGACCCCGCGACGGGCCGCCCCTGGGGGATGTCCTTCCCCGTCGTCACCGCCGAGGACACCGTCCGCCTCCAGCGCCTCCTCCTCGAGGCCATCGGGGTCCGGCGCCTGCGCTCGGTCATCGGCGGCTCCCTGGCCGGGATGCAGACCCTGGAGTGGGGGCTGCGCTACAGCGACTTTTGCGACTCGGTCATCCCGGTGGCGGGGGCGGCGCGGCTCACCCCGATGGGAATCGCCTGGGACAAGATCGGGCGTTGCGCCATCATGGCCGACGCCGGGTGGAACGAGGGAGAGTACGCCGAGGGCGGGGGGCCCCGGCTGGGCCTCGCCGTCGCCCGCATGCTCGCCCACATCACCTACCTGAGCGGGCCGATCATGTGGGAGAAGTTCGGCCGCCAGGTGCGGGACGAGGGGAAGCTCCTCGATAAGGTGACGGCGCGCTACGAGGTGGAGAGCTATCTCGACCACCAGGGGAGCAAGTTCGTCGAGCGCTTCGACGCGAACGCCTACATCTACCTCTCCCGGATGATGGACCTCTACGACGCGACGGCGGGTTACCCGAGCCTGGAGGCCTCCCTCGAGCGGCTGCGCACGAAGTGCCTCCTCATCTGCTTCATCTCGGACTGGCTCTTCCCGCCCCACTGCAGCATCGAGATCGCCGAGGCCCTCCTGCGCCTCGGGCGCGAGGTCGAGCTCCACACCGTCGAGTCCACCTACGGCCACGACGCCTTCCTCGTCCAGTACGAACAGCTCACCCGCATCGTGGGCGGCTTTCTCGCGCGCATCGAGGCGGGGGGGCCGGTGGGGATCGACGCCCATCCCATCCCCCCGCGCGCGCGCCGCTTCGTCTTCTCCTTCCCCGCCGGCGAGGTGAAGAAGCCCGTCCTGTGGGAGCTGGGCCAGAAGTTCTCCTTCTCCATCAACATCATGCGCGGGGACGTGAGCGGGGAGTCGGGTTGGCAGGTGTGCGAGATCGAGGGCGAGGAGGAGGAGATCCGCCAAGCGGTGGCCTACCTGCGGGGGCAGGGAATCTGGGTGGACCCCGGCGGGCTCTCCCCCATAGACCATGACCGCGCCGAGGTGATATAAAAAAAGACCGCGCCTGTACGGAAAGGCGAGCGACGGGAGCCCTCCATCGCCCCGACGGGACGCGGATTTGATGACCCCATGTCCGGCCAGCGCGCCGGACGCCCATCGCCGGAGGAGGTTTGATGAGTGAGCTGAAAGAGCCGATCGTCGTCGTCAAGTACTCCGACTTCACCTGACCCTACTGCTACGTCGCCACCGTGGGTGGCGCCAAGGTCCTCGAGGAGGACCCGGACGTGAAGGTGGAGTGGGTGAGCTGGGAGGGGCGCCCCCCGGGGCAGGACTTCGCGGGCTACTCCCCCGAGCGGAAGAAGGAGAACTACGAGGAGCGGCACAAGCCCCTCGCCGAGAAGTACAACGTGCCCATCAGCATCGCCGGCGGCGACTACCGCACCACGAACGCCCACATGGCCACCTTCTACGCGCGGGACATGGGCAAGTTCAAGGAATTCCGCGACCGCATCTACCGGGCGCGCTGGGTGGAGGACCTCGACCTCGAGAGCCCCGACGTCCTGGCCCGCATGGGCGAGGAGGTGGGGCTCGACGGCGAGGAGATCATGAAGGTGATCGCCGAGAAGCGCTACCTCGGCGCGCTCCACTCCCAGCGGGCCCAGGGCAAGAGCCTCGGCATCCACGGCATCCCCTCCTTCGTCGTCGAGGGAAAGATCTTCTGGGGGCAAGACCCCATCGACGATGTGAAGGCGGAGATCGCCCGGGTGCGCGAGGAGCGCCTCAAGAAGCAGAACGAGGCGGGCTGAGCCTTCGGGGAGGCGCTCTCCGCGAATTTTTTTCGGTAAGACTTCAAAGGGCGGGCCGGGTTCATCCCGGTCCGCCCTTTGTTTGGCCGACCCGTTTTTTTTGAAGCGCAAAAAGATCTGCGAGGGGGGTTTTTGAAAAAATCCCCCTCGCGCTCCCCAAAAACTTGAGGCTCACCCTTCGGGCAGAAAGACCACGGCCTCGATCTCGAATATGTCGTCCTGGTTGAGGGCGCGCACCTCGACGATGGTGCGCGTGGGCGGGTGTTTGCCAAAAAACTCTTCGTAGAGCCGGTTCACGGCGGGACGGTGGGCCTTCATGTCGGTGACGTAGACCACGGTGGAGAGGAAGGTTTCCATCGAGCCGCCCGCGTCCTCGGCGATGGCCTTGAGGTTTTCGAAGGCG
>JAZGDQ010000142.1:0-3816 GCA_036477985.1 bacterium | reverse complement strand
GGAACGAACACCGCGTCCCCCTCTTCGACGGCGATCTCCTCTCCCTCGATGGTGATCATGCCCGATCCCGAGAGGATATAGAAAGCGTGCTCCTCGCGGTCGTGCTTGTGGGGGGTGGAGGTGAGGCCCGGGCCGAATTCGTTGACCAGGAGGGCGAACCGCCGGGCCCCGACGCTCTCCTCGTCCAGCATGATGCGGAACAAACTCTTTCCGCCCGAGACCGGGAGGGGGCCCGAGTGGGCCTCCCCGCGGCGGACGCGCAGGGGCTGATTCGCGCTCAATTCTTGGCCTCCGGAAAATGGCGGTACATGTGGTGGAGGGGCCCGCGCCCCTTGCCCAGGGCCAAGGAGCGTTCGATGGCGCCCTGGATGTATTCCTTCGCCTCGGCCACGGCCTCGCGCACCGGCCGCCCCCGGGCAAGGCCGGCGGCGATGGCGGAGGAGAGGGTGCAGCCCGTCCCGTGGGTGTGGGGGGTGTCCACCCGCCGGCCCTCGAAGGTTTCGATGCCGCGCCCGTCGTAGAGGACGTCCACCGCGCCGTTCGTGATGTGCCCCCCCTTGAGGAGGACGAAGCGGGCGCCGAGCCCGCCGAGGCGGCGCGCGGCCTCCTCCATCTGGGCGAGGTTGGAGACGGGCGCCCCCTCCAGGATATCGCTCGCCTCCTCCGCGTTGGGGGTGACGACCTCGGCCAGGGGAAAGAGGAGGCGCACCAGGCTCTCGCGGGCCTCGGGGGCGAGGAGGCGGTCCCCGCTCTTGGCCACCATGACGGGGTCGAGGACGAGGCGCTCGAGGCGGTGGCGCGAAACGCTCTCGGCGACGGCCTCGATCACCTCGGCGGTGGCGAGCATCCCGATCTTGGCGGCCGCGACGGGAAGGTCCGTGCAGACCGAATCGATCTGGCGGGCGACGAACTCGGGCGGGACGGGGTGGACGCCCTGGACGCCCTGGGTGTTCTGGGCGGTGAGGGCGGTGATGGCCGAGGCGCCGAACACCCCGAAGGCGGAGAAGGTCTTCAGGTCGGCCTGGATTCCGGCGCCCCCGCTCGAGTCGGAGCCGGCGATGGTGAGGGCGACAGGGGGGAGGCCGGAGGGGGAGGGGGAGGGGGAGGGGGGGGGCATGGGGCGCATCTCCTCGTAGCCGCGCGCGCGGTGCGGGAGGGGGAGGGGGAGTGCGGGATCCCCCCCTGCCGGGGCGGCCGGATTCCCTCCCATCCCGCCGGGCCGGGGGGGAATGTACCATCTCCCGCCCAGGGGGCGAAGTCTCCCTAATGGGGGGCGAAGTCTTCCGTGGGGCCGATTCCAAGGGAAGGAGGGAGCGGCGATATCCCGGTTTAATTCTTGACAAATTTTATTGGGAATTATATCTTCCCCGGGTGCCGGATTTGCCGCATTCCCGTGATTTACGGAGGTGAGATGGCGCTGAGGACGCGGGGGCGCCCCTCCCAGGCGCTCCGGGCGCTGCCGAGCGTTTTGGAGTGCATCGGGGCCACCCCGATGGTGCGGCTCCAGCGGCTTCCGGACCCGGGCGGCGCGCGGGTCTACGCCAAGCTGGAGCAGTGCAACCCGGCCGGCAGCGTGAAGGACCGCATCGCCCTGAGCATGGTGCTCGACGCCGAGAACCGGGGCCTCCTCAAGCCGGGCGGCACCATCGTCGAGCCCACGAGCGGGAACACGGGCATCGGGCTCGCCATGGTGGGGGCCGTCCGCGGCTACCGGGTGCTCATCGTCCTGAGCGAGAGCATGAGCCATGAGCGCAAGTCCCTGCTCAGCGGCTACGGGGCCGAGGTCGTCTTCACCTCCAACGAGGGGGGGATGTACGGCTCGGTCGTCAAGGCGGAGGAGATTGTCGCGGAGAACCCCGAGTACTTCATGCCCCAGCAGTTCAACAACCCGGCCAATCCGGAGATTCACCGCCGGACGACAGCCCGGGAGATTCTGCGGGACATGGGCGCCCAGCCGGTGAGCGCCTTCGTCGCCGGGGTGGGGACGGGGGGCACCATCACCGGGGTGGGCGAGGTCCTCAAGGCCAAGCGCCCCGAGACCCTCATCGTCGGGGTGGAGCCGGCGGCCTCTCCCGTCCTCTCGGGGGGGGAGGCGGGGCCTCACCAGATACAGGGCATCGGGGCGGGCTTCATCCCCCGGGTGCTGAACCGGGAGATCATCGATCGGATCGAGGCGGTGACCGACCAGGAGGCCTACGACAGCGCGAAGGTCCTGGGCCGCGAGGAAGGAATCGCGGCGGGCATCTCCTCGGGGGCCGCCGTGTGTTGCGCGCTGCGCGTGGCGGCCGGGATGTCGCCCGACGAGAACGTGGTGGTTGTCCTGCCCGACGGGGCGGAGAGGTATTTCAGCTTGGAGCCGTATTTTCGCTGATCGTTTCTGTTCGCCGGCTCGCCCGGCGCCGGGGCCGATTCCCCGGGGGAAGGACGGGCGGCCCTTTCAAGGGAGAGCAAGATGTCCGTAACGGTTCGTATTCCCACCCCTCTGCAGGAATTCACCCAGCAGAAAGATCAGGTGGAGATCGAGGGCGGGACGGTGAAGGAGGTCCTGAGCGGCCTGGACGAGCGCTACGCCGGAATTCGCCAGCGCCTCTACGACGATGAGGGGAACCTGCGCCGCTTCGTCAACATCTACGTGAACCAGGAGGACATCCGGTTTCTCCAGGGAGAGGACACCGGCCTGAACGAGGGCGACGAGATTTCCATCGTTCCCGCCATCGCCGGGGGGCGCTAGGCCCTTTCGGGCGGATGCCCTGGGTGGTGGCGGATGGCCCGGGGCGGGCGCGGGATCGAGCGTGCGCACCGCCCGTGCGGCCCGCATCGCCCGTGCGGCCCGCACCGCCCGCACGATTCGCGCCGCCCGGGGATCCGAGCGGGGAAGGAGAGCCGATTGAGTTTGGCGGAGGCGCAGATCCAGCGCTACAGCCGGCACATCCTTCTCCCCCAGGTGGGGGGAAAGGGGCAGGAGAAGCTGCTCGGCGCGGCGGTCCTCATCGCCTTCGCGCCCGAGGGGGCGGGGGCGGCCTCCTGCGCCGCCGTCTATCTGGCGGCCGCCGGGGTGGGGCGGATCGGCTGGCGCCGCGTCTCCTCCCCGGAGGAGGGCGTGGCGAAAGAGGAGGGCTCCCTCGCGGGGCTCGTCTCGCTCTACCACCCGGAGGGGGAGGCGGCCTCGCTGGCGGCGCTGAACCCGGACGCGCGCTTGGAGGTGGTGGCGGAGCCTGAAGCGGGGGAGGATTCCGAGGCGGCGGCCGGCGGGTGGGATCTGGCCCTCCTCTCGGGCGGGGGGACGCGCTTGGCCGCCCTGGCCCGAATCTTCCTCGCCGCGGGCAGGCCCCTCCTTCGCGGGGTGCGCCGGGGATGGTCGGGCGCCGTTCTCGCCGGAGAGGCGGCGGCGGAAGAAGACGATATGGACGATTTTTCCCCGGCGGAGGATGAAGAGCTCCTTCCGCCGGCTTCGCCGGAGGGTGTGCTCGGCGCGATGCTCGCATCGTCGGCCCTGGGCGCGCTCCTCGGCAAAGATGAAGAAACGGTGGGGTCGACCGCGCTGGCCCGATTCGATCTGTCGCGCGGCCGCTTTTGGGCGGCGGCGCGATGAAGTGCACCCGGCGGGAATGCCGCGGCGCTCTCTCATGAGGGGGGCGCCCGCCCGCCGGGCGGAGTTTTGAGGAACCAAGAGATGGAACAGTCCATGGTAGAGACCCCTGCGCGCCGTTTCCGGAGCGAGGAGGAGGCCCCGATCGTTCAACAGATTGGCAACACCCCGCTCCTGCGGATCCGGCTCCTCGAGAAGGAGCTGCCCGACGTCGAGGTGTACGCCAA
>JAZGDQ010000141.1:0-3574 GCA_036477985.1 bacterium | reverse complement strand
CCCCCGGGCGCAGCATCCGGACGGCGAGGCGGAGGGTCTCCTCCTGGGCGCCGCCCACCACCTCGAGCACGGCGTCCGCCCCGGCGCCCCCCGTGAGGCCGTGCACGGCCTCGAGCGGGTCTCCGGCGGCGGCGTCGAGCGCCTCCTCCGCCCCCATGCGCCGGGCCGCCTCGATCCGCTCCTTCACGGTGTCGAAGACGATGACGCGCGCCCCGGCGAGCCGCGCCGAGGCCAGGGCGCACAGGCCGACCGGGCCCGCCCCCAGGATGACGGCCGTCTCGCCCGCCTCGAGGCGCGCCCGCGCCGTGACGGCGTGGTGGCCCGTCCCGAGGGTCTGCATGACGGCGCCGCTCGCGTCGTCGATCCCGTCCGGGAGGGGGATGACGCACTTCGCGGGGACGACGACGTGCTGGCTGTAGGCGCCGTCCACGTTCACCCCGATGGTGCGCGCCGCCGTGCACAGGTTCACCCGCCCCGAGCGGCAGAAGGCGCACTCGCCGCAGGAGATGTGGTTCTCGATGCAGGCGCGCACCCCGGGCGCGATCCCGTTCACCCCCTCGCCCAGCTCGATCACCCGGCCCATGAATTCGTGGCCCGGGACGACGGGGAAGCGCCCGCGCCGCATGTGGCCGTCGAAGAGGTGGAGGTCGCTCCCGCAGATGGCGCAGGCGCCCACCTCGATGAGCGCCTCGCCCGGGCCGGGCCGGGGCCGGGGGCGCTCCTCCAGGGCGAGGCGGCCGGGGGCCTGGAAGACGGCGGCGAGGGAGGTCGGGCCGGACAAGAAAGGATCCTCCTCAGGGCGCGTGGTCCCCTCAGGGGGCGCGTTCCCTATGGGTGTCCCCTGCGTATACCATTTCGGGGATGGGCCGCCAACGCGGGGGGTGGGCCGCCAACGCGGCGGCGGGCGCCGATGCATGCGGCCTGCGCCAATGCGGGCGTCACACTCCAATGCGGGAGGCCAGCGCCGATGCGGGAGGCCCGCGCCGGCGGATGGAAGGAGGGGTGACATGGCGGACGACTACGATTTCCGGCTGGAGGCGCGCGTCGAAGGGGTGTGGATCGAGGTTCGGGGGGACCTGTCCCCCGACGGCGCCGGCCGCCTTCTGGCTGCGGTGGAGGCCGGGGAGCCGGGCGGCGCGCGCGCCGATCTCGCGCTCGGGGAGGCCGATCTGCCCGAGGGGAAGGCGGTCGCCCTGATGGTGGATCTCGTGCGCCTGCTGCTCGGCCGCTTCGAGCGCGTCCGCCTCCTGGAGGCGCCCCAATCCCTCGCCCACACGCTCTACCGCACGGGCATGCTTCGCGGGGGCGGCCGCCTCGAGCTGATCGCGCCGCGCGAGGAGGAGGGGAGTCCGGGATAGCTTCTCCCCCTCCCCCCTTCTCAGGCCGGGGGCGGGGCGGGGAGCCGGTTCCCCTCCTCGTCGTAGGCGTACACTCCCTTGCCGCTCTTGCGGCCGAGCCTTCCGGCCAGGACGTACTTTTCGAGCAGGGGGCAGGGGCGGAATTTCTCCCCCAGGGTGCGGTGGAGGTGGCGCAGCACGCTGAGGCGGGTGTCGAGGCCCACCAGGTCGCCCAGCTCGAAGGGGCCCATCGGGTGGTTGAGCCCGAGCTTGAGGGAGGTGTCGATGTCCTCGGCCGAGGCCACCCCCTCCTGGAGCATGAAGAAGGCCTCGTTGCCGATGAGGGCGTTGACGCGGCTGGTGGCGAAGCCGGGCGACTCGTTGACGCGGACCGGCGTCTTCCCCATCCGGCGGGCCACCTCGAAGGTCGCCTCGACGGCGCGCTCGGAGGTCTCGAGGCCGCGGATGACCTCGACGAGCCGCATGATGTGGGCCGGGTTGAAGAAGTGCATCCCGATGACGCTCTCGGGCCTTTCGGTGAAGGCGGCGATCTCGGTGATCGACAGGGCCGAGGTGTTGGTCGCCAGGACGGCCCCCTCGGGGCAGTGGGCGTCGAGGGAGCGGAAAAGCTCGGCCTTGAGATCGATGCGCTCCGGGATGGCCTCGATCACGAACTGCGCCCGCGCCGCCGCGGCCGGGAGGTCGGGGACGATCTCCAGGCGCGAGAGGGCGGCCTCCTTCTCTCCGGCCTCCACCTTGCCCCGCTCCACCCCCTTCTGAAGGTTCCGCTCGATCAGCGCCAGCGCCTTCTCCCCCGCGCCGGGGGCGGCGTCGTAGAGGAGGGTGGCGTACCCTCCCAGGGCGGCGACGTGGGCGAGGCCGTTGCCCATCACGCCGCCTCCGCACACCAGGACGGTTTCGATCCGCGAATCAGGGGACATGGGGCGCCTCCTTCCTGCTCTCGATTGCGGTCATCGGATGGAATGCCGGGAGAAAAAACTTCCCGGGGGTGTGATGCCGAATTCCGCGTTCCGGGTCAAGGAAGCCCCCCTCCGCCCGAGAGCCGGGCGGAGAATTCCCGGGTTGTGCTATACCGGAACCGGTCTCCGCGGCCGGAGTCGGTCTCCGCGGCCGGAGTCGGGCGCCGGGCCGGCGCGGGAGGGCGCCGGGCAAGGGAGGCGGGGCGCCGGGCAGGCGCGGGGGGGGAGGCTTGGAGAAGCCCGAGTTCAAGTGGGAGAACCTCAGGGCCGGAATGCGAATCGGCGCCCGCGAGCGGACCGTCACCCCCGAGTGGGTGGCCGCCCACTGCGAGGGCGTGGGGGCGGACCGGGACTGGTACGGGGGGGACTCCCCCTACGGCGGCCCCATCGCCCCCCCCATGATCTTCATCAACGACCTGCTCGCCATCATCGACGAGAATTTCAGCCGCTTCGGCACCATCCACGCCAAGCTCTCCTACGCGTTCCACCGCCCGGCCCGGGTGGGCGAGCGGGTGCGCCAGGAGGTCGTGTTGAAGGACCTCTACGTCAAGCGGGAGAAGGGCTGGATGGTCTGCGAGCTTACCGTGAGGGGCGAGGGGGGAGACCTCATCTGCACCTCCCTCCACACCTCGGTCCTGAGCCTCACCCAAATGCGGGGAGAGGGCGCGTGAGCGGCGCCCTGCCGGCCCCGGCGGACCTCCGGGAGGGGGATGCGCTCCCGCCCGCCTCCTACAAGGTGGACTGGGAGGCTCTCCTCCGGTTCAACCGCTACGTGAGCGGCGGGGCGGACACGAAGAACATCCACACCGACGATGAGACCGCGCGCCGGGCGGGCCTTCCGGGCGCCATCGCCGCCGGGCGCCACCCGGTCTCCTTCATCGCCGAGCGGATGGTGGACCTGTTCGGGACGGGATTCGTCTCGGGGGGGGAGATCGAGGTCACCTTCGTCAAGCCCATCTTTCCGGGGGAAACCGTGCGCCTCACCGCCCGGGTGCGGGAGCGGCGCGAAGGAGAGGGGGGGCGGATCCGCCTCGTCCTCGAGGTCGCCCTCCTCAACGGCGCCGGGGAGGCCGTCACTGTCGGCGCGGCGAGCGGCTGGGTGGACGGATAGGCTTGGAGGGGGGGTTGGCTGTTTCGGGAGCCTTCCGGAGGGGGCGCGGGGGGAGGCTACTCCCCGTTCCCGTTCTCGTCGGTCGAGTTCTTAAACGCGGACTCGTAAAATTCGAACGAAATCATGACGAGGATGCCCACGATGAT
>JAZGDQ010000140.1:0-2574 GCA_036477985.1 bacterium | reverse complement strand
CCCTCAAATCCCCGCCACGGGCCTGTCGAGCTGGTGGAGCCGAATCGCCTCGGCGATGTGGTTGGGGGAGAGGCCGTCGTCTCCGGCGAGGTCGGCGATGGTGCGGGCGACCTTCAGGACGCGGTGATAGGCCCTGGCCGAGAGGCCGAGGCGCTCGACGGCGAGCTGGAGGAGTCTCCTCCCCTCGGGGCCGGCCGGGCAGAAGCGCTCGATGAGGGCCGGCCCCATGTGGGCGTTGCAGTGGACGCCGGGGCTCTCGGCGAGGCGGCGCCGCTGGCGCGCCCGGGCGGTCTCCACCCGCTCGGCGATGGCGGCCGAGCCCTCCCCCCCGGGCTCCTCGGCGAGCTCCCGCCACCGCAGGCGGGGCACCTCGAGGTGGATGTCGATCCGGTCCAGGAGGGGGCCCGAGATGCGCGAGCGGTAGCGGGCGATCTCCCGCGGGCGGCAGCCGCAGGCCCTGGCCGCGTCCCCCAGGTGGCCGCAGGGGCACGGGTTCATCGCCGCCGCGAGCATGAAGCGGGCCGGGAAGGCGAGGCTCGCCTGGGCCCGGCTGATGGTGATGGTCCCGTCCTCCATGGGGCCGCGCAGGGTCTCGAGCACGTTCTTGCGGAACTCGGGCAGCTCGTCGAGGAAGAGGACCCCGTTGTGGGCGAGGGAGGCCTCCCCGGGAAGGGGGATCGTCCCGCCCCCCACCATGCCCGCGTCGCTGATGGTGTGGTGGGGCGCGCGGAAGGGGCGCTCGGGGACGAGGGAGCGGCCGGCGCCGAGCTTGCCCAGCACGCTCCAGACCTGGCTCGTCTCGATCGCCTCCTCCAGGGTGAGGCGGGGCAGGATGGAGGGGAGGCGGCGGGCGAGCATGCTCTTCCCGCTGCCCGGCGGGCCCAGCATGATGAGGTTGTGGCCCCCGGCGGCGGCCACCTCGAGGGCGCGCTTGGCGTGGCGCTGTCCCCGGATTTCGGCGAAATCCTCCCGGCCGCGCGGCGGCGCCTCCATGGTGAGGGGCGCCTCCTGCTCGGAGGGAATCTCCACCTCCCCCTTGAGGAAGCCCACCACCTGGGGAAGGGTGTGGACGGGATGGACCGAGAGGCCCCCCACGACGGCGGCCTCGGCCGCGTTCTCGGCGGGCAGGACGAGGGCGCGCATCCCCAACCGCTTGGCGAGGACGGCCACGCTCAGCGCCCCCCGCACGGGCTTGAGGCAGCCGTCGAGGGCGAGCTCGCCCAGGAACATCATCCCCCCGTCGCCCCCTCCGCCCCCGTTCTCCCCGGCGCCGATCGCGCCGATCGCCCGCAGCAGCCCGAGCGCGATGGGGAGGTCGAAGGCGCTCCCCTCCTTGCGCACGTCGGCGGGCGAGAGGCTCACCGTGATGCGCCCGAGGGGATAGACGAAGCCGGTGTTGGAGATCGCGGCCCGTATGCGATCCTTGCTCTCCTTCACCGCGGCGTCGGGGAGCCCGACGGTGGAGTAGGTGGGAAGGCCAGAAGCCAGATCCACCTCCACCTCCACCGGGTAGGCGTCCACCCCGAGCATCGCCGCGGAATGCGTCTTGGCCAGCATGGCGTTCCCTCCGGAAGGTATCGGGAAGGCGGGAAAGCGAATATAGTACGAAATATAGGACGAAAAAATACCGAAATCAAGTCAAAATCCTCAAAAGGGGGTTCCGCCCATTAAGCCATTGAATTTTAAGTACTTAAGAGGAGAAAACCGGGCGAAAGGAACCCCGCCGGGCGTATGAGCCGGTCTGGGATGGCCGGGGGCGCCGAATCTGGATGGCGGAGGGGCCGAAGAGGGGAGAGGGGAAAGGGGAGAGGGGAGGCGCCGGGAGCGAAATGATGCGCCGCCCAGTCCTCCCTAGCGGACCTCGATCATGACGACGTAGGGAGAGAATTCCTCGAAGATATCGGGCGGGGTGAGCGCCCGTTTCGGGGTCTTGGGCTCCACCTGGACGTCGAATTTTCCGACCACGGCGATCTGCTCGAGGATGAGGGCGGCGGCCGAGGCCTTGACGCCGAAGCGCACGCCCTCCACCCCCCGCTTGATGAGCCCGGCGGCCGCTACGCCGATCAGCTCCCCCCGGGCGTTGAGGATGGGCCCCCCGCTGTTGCCCGCGTTGATCGGCGCCGTCATGCGGAACTGGGAGATGTTGTCCCCCATCCCCGTCATGGCGCTCACCTCGCCCGACACCATGCTGGGATTCCGGCTCACCTCCGCCCCCAGGGGGTAGCCCAGGGCGTGGATGCGCTCGCCGATGCGGGCCCGCGCGCCGAAGCGGATCCGAAAGCCCTTCTTCTTGGGCCGCATCCCCTCGAGGCGGACGATGGCGAGGTCGTTGTTCTTGTCCCGCGCAACGACCCGGCCCCGGTGGCGCTCCCCCGAGGGGAAGGAGATCTGAATCATCTTGGCGTCCTCCACGACATGGAGGCTCGTCATGATGTGAGTGGTTCCCTTGAGGTAGAACCCCGAGCCCGAGGATTTCCACGGCAGCTCCTCCGACCGGCCCGCCTTCTTCTCCTTCTCCATCATGGCGAGCTGCTTCTTCAGCCTGGCCATCTCGAGCCGGAGCATTTGCTGAAC
>JAZGDQ010000014.1:0-15036 GCA_036477985.1 bacterium | reverse complement strand
TGGGGATCCGCCCCCCGCCCTCGCCGTCGTCGATGATGGGCTCGACAAAATGATCATGTAGTTTCGAGATATAGCCGTCATATCCGCTGACTTCAAAAGACTTATTCGCCATGAATCTATGGCCGCGGGTGATGTTGCTCGCCCGGGGATAGTCTGGCTCAGGTTGCCCGGATTCGGTCATAGAGAATGTAAGAGGTTTTCCCTCATACAAAGCCAAGACCCAATGGATTGGCCTAACAAAAGCAAATTTACCCCGCTTCCATCGCATCGACTTTGGCGAGGGCAATTGCCGAATAAGGCCATCCAAAAGAAACGGCAACGCTTCAGATGTAGGACTCCCTGGATCTTTCACTACAAAGGCGAGCCTTTCCCCTTTAGGCGTATCCTCCCTGGAGAGGTCGGTTACTTCTACGCCAAAGGTTTTTGCAAATCCGAGCGCCGCTTTCGTAGGATGGCCATCTTTGTCAAAAGCTGCAGATACGGGAGGTCCAAGACCTTTCCGCTCAACTGGCTCCTGCTGATCGGGAAGGCCGGTTACATGAAGAACCAGCCGACGCGGGGTGCCGCAGACGGTAAGTCCCTCGAAGTCCAGGCGTAGATCACCCAGAAGGGAGCGAGCGTTCTTCTCCAGCGCGGCGAGCATTCCGGGCATGTAGGTGGAGGGGATCTCCTCCACCCCGATCTCGAAGAGGAGCTCCTTACCCACCGCCCCCTCCCGCGGCGGATGGGGCCGCCTCCCGGTCGCCGTCCGGGTCCTCCGCCTCCCCCTCAAACTTCGCCCGGTAGGAGGCGAGCGCCTTCTCCCGCTCGGCCTCCGAGCGGATGAGGGGGAAGCGCGCCTCGTAGCGGGATTTCAGATACGCCTCGGCGCAGGCGCGCGCCATCTTGCGCATGCGGCCGATGTAGCGCGCCCGCTCGCTCACGCTGATCGCCCCGCGCGCGTCGAGGACGTTGAAGGCGTGGGAGCACTTGAGGACGTGGTCGTAGGCCGGGAAGGTGAGGCCCTTCTCGATGAGGCGGAGGCCCTCGGCCTCGTACATGTCGAAGGCCTGGAAGTTCGTCTTCACGTCGGCCTCATCGAAATTGTAGCGGCTGAACTCGACCTCGGTCTGGTGATGGACGTCGCCGTACTTCACCTCCTCCCCCCCATCGGGGTCCCTCGCCCACACCAGGTCGAAGACGCTCTCCTTCTCCTGGAGGTACATGCAGATCCGCTCGATGCCGTAGGTCAGCTCGGCCGGGATCATGTCGAGGTCGAGCCCGCCCGCCTGCTGAAAGTAGGTGAACTGGGTGATCTCCATCCCGTCGAGCCAGACCTCCCAGCCCAGCCCCCAGGCGCCCAGGTTGGGGGACTCCCAGTCGTCCTCGACGAAGCGGATGTCGTGCTCGAGGGGCTCGATCCCGAGCGCCTTGAGGCTCTCGAGATAGAGCTCCTGCACCTCCAGCGGCGAGGGCTTCAGGATGACCTGGTATTGGTAGTAGTGCTGGAGGCGGTTCGGGTTCTCCCCGTAGCGCCCGTCGGAGGGCCTTCGGCTCGGCTCCACGTAGGCGACGCGCCAGGGCTCGGGGCCCAGCACCCGCAGGAAGGTCGCCGGGTTCATCGTCCCCGCCCCCACCTCGATGTCGTAGGGCTGCTGGATGACGCACCCCTTGCCGGACCAGTACCTTTCCAGCTCGAGGAAGACTTCCTGGAACGTCAGCATCGCCTCACCCGAAGAATTCCTTGTGAAGGGCGCGGACGGCCGACTCGGCCTCCTTCTCGCGCACGATGACCGAGATCGATATCTCCGAGGTGGAGATCATCATGATGTTGATCCGCGCGCGCGCGAGGGCGGCGAAGACGCTCGAGGCGACCCCGGCCTGGCTCTTCATCCCGATGCCCACGACCGAGACCTTGGCGATATCGTCGTCGCGCGTGATTCGCGAGGCGGCCAGCGCCTCGTGCGTCTCGCGCATGATGCGCTCGGCCTCCTCGGCCGCCTCCCGGCTCACCGTGATCGAGATGTCGGTGAGGCCGTCCTCGCTCACGTTCTGGACGATGATGTCCACGACGATGGATTTCTCCGCCAGGGTCCCGAAGAGGGTGGCGGCGATCCCGGGCCGGTCGGGGACGCCCATGGCCGTCAGCTTCGACTGCTTGAGGTCGCAGCTCACCCCCCGGACGGCGGGGGCTTCGAAGCCGGACGCATCCGCGGTCATCAAGGTTCCCTCCCCCTCCTGAAACGAGGAGCGCACGACGAGGGGCAGCTTGTACTTGGCCGCCAGATCCACCGCGCGCGGCTGGAGCACCCGGGCCCCCAGCGAGGCCAGCTCCATCATCTCGTCATAGGAGATCTTTTCGATCCGCCGGGCGTCCGCCACGATTCGCGGGTCAGCCGTGTAGACCCCGTCCACATCGGTATAGATCTCACAGAGGTCGGCCTCAAGGGCCGCCGCCATGGCCACCGCGGTCAGGTCCGAGCCCCCCCGGCCCAGAGTGTGCTCCTCCTCGAATTTGTCCACCCCCTGGAAGCCGGCCGCGACGACGACCTTGCCGCTCTCCAACTCCTGAAATATGCGGCGCGGGCGGATGGTCCGCACCCGGGCCCGGGTGTGGGTCCCCTCGGTCTGGATGCCCGCCTGCCCCCCCGTCAGCGATACGGCCGGGACCCCCGCGGCCTCGAGAGCGATGGCGAGGAGGGAGCTGGCGATGCGCTCGCCCGAGGTGAGGAGGAGGTCCATCTCCCGGCCCGGGGGCGAGGGGGAGAGCTCATGGGCCATGCGGATGAAGTCATCCGTCTGCCCCGCCATGGCGCTCGCGACGACGACGAGGCGGTCCCACTCCCTCCGGGAGGCGGCGACGATGGCGGCCACGGCGCGGATTCGGCCGAGGTCGGCCACAGAGGTGCCGCCGAACTTCTGAACGAGCAGTCCCATCCCCTGCCCTCCCGGCCCGGCGGGGCTCAACCCGCCAGGAGCCGCTCGCGGAGCGCGTCCCCGCTCAGGGGACGCCCGCCCGCGGCCGGGGCGTCGCAGAGCCGCCGCTCCGGGTCTGGCCCGGCCGCCTTTCCGCCGCGCCCGAAGAGGCGGCCGACGAAGCCGCCGAGCCCTTCCGGCGCCGGCGGGGGGGGCTGGAGCCGGCCCGCCGCCCAGTCGGCCGCCGCGTAGGGGGCGGGCGAGTCGCCCGAGAGGGCGCGATCCGAGAGGACGGCGATTCGGCAGGGGCCGCCCGCGCCCGGGTTCTCCAGCAGGGGGGCGATCACCTCGGCGTCGAGGCGCTCGATGAAGGAGATCGCCGCGTCCGCGCTCCCGCCCGGGGTGGCCTCCCCGGTTCCCTCCTCGGTGAGGAGGACGAATTCGCTCTCCCCCATGGCGGCGCGCGCCGCCTCCGCCGCCTCGCGCAAAATACCGCTCCCCTCCGCCCGAAGGCGGATGAAGCGCGCCCCCCCGGCCTGGGCGATTCCGGCCGCCGCCGGGCCCGAGGATACGACGGCGGCCTCCCTTCCGCCCACCTTCTCCGAGAGGGGGAACGCCGGAGGGGCGGTCCTTCCCTTCCCCTTCCCGCCCCCGCCCCAGAGCCACAGGCTGTTGGCGGCGAACATCGACTCGAGCGTCTTCTCGCGCAGCCCCGGATGGGCGGAGAGGATCATCTGGGAGTCGTTCACGATGTGGACGAAGCGCCGCGCCTCGGCCGCCACCGGGAGGTGGTCCCCGATGGGCTCGCCCAGAATCTCGTGCGGGGGGGAGAAGCCCTCCACGGCGGCGGCGGCGAGGGACTCCCCCTCCTTGCGGTAGGTGAAGAGAGCGCGGTGCCCGCCGAGGGAGACGAGGCGCATCTCCTCGCCCTCCGCGGGCGCCATGTGCGCGTTGAGGTAGTCGACCAGAGCGGTCCCATCCTCCTCCGAGACGCCGCACCCGGTGGGGTCGAACATGACCACGCTGATCGCGCCCGGGCGGAGGCAGACGAAGTTGGCCCGGAAGGCGACCTCCCCCTCGCGCAGCTCGAGGCCCGCCCCGCCGGCCTCGAGGACGCCGGGCGGCACGAAGGCCGGGTAGCCGAAGAAGGATTGGAGAGCGGTTCCCGGTCCGGGGGGCCATCCCGGGGGGGCCGGGAGCCATCCCCCCGCCTCGCCCTCGGCCGCGAGCCGGTCCAGGGCCGGGGTGCGGGCGGCCTGGAGGGGGGTCTTTCCCCCCAGTTCGGGGGCCGGCGGGCCGGCGAGACCGCCCGCCGCGATCACCAGGATCTTCACCTTCTTCTCCAACGGCGGGGCCCTTCCCTCAGGCGAAGGCCGCCGCGTCCGGCTCGATGCGGATGAGCGCGTACTCGGGGCGCACCACGTCGAGGCGCACGATCTCGGCCAGGGCGTCCTGCATGTCGGCCTCGACGGCCTCGTGGGTGGTGAGGACGAGGGGGACGTAGTTCTCCCGGCCCGCCCGGCTCTTCTGGATGACCGACTCGAGGCTGATGTCGTGCTCCCCGAGGACGCCCGAGATGCGGCTCAGGACGCCCGGCCGGTCCAGGGCGGAGAAGCGCACGTAGTAGCAGGCGCGGATCTCCTGGGGGGTGAGCGGCGCGAGGCGCACCCGCTCCGCCTGTAGGTAGGCGGCCGCGGGAACGCGGGCGGGGCTCCCGCTCCGAATCCCCCGAGCGGCGTCGATGATGTCCCCCACGACGGCGCTGGCGGTGGCCGAGGAGCCGGCCCCGTGCCCGATGAAGACCTGGGGGCCCACGTAGGGCCCGACCACGGCCACGGCGTTGAACACCCCCCCCACCCGGGCCAAGGGGTGGCGCTCGGGCAGCATGGCCGGGTGGACCCGGATGTCCAGCTTTCCGCCCCGCTCGCGCGCGATGGCGAGGAGCTTGATCCGGTAGCCCAGCTCGCGGGCGAAGGCGATGTCGCTCGCCCCGACCGAGCGGATCCCCTCGGTGGGGATGGCGGCGCAGTCCACCGGGGTGCCGTAGGCGAGGTTGGCCAGGATCGCGATCTTGTGGCTGGCGTCCACGCCGTCGATGTCGAAGGCCGGGTCGGCCTCGGCGTAGCCCAGCTCCTGGGCCTTGGCCAGGGTCTCGGCGAAATCCGCCCCGTGATCGGTCATCTCGCTCAGGATGTAGTTGCAGGTGCCGTTCAGGATGCCGGTCAGGCTTTCGATCCGGTCGGCGGCGAAGCTCTCCCGCAGGTTGCGCACGACGGGGATTCCGCCCGCGACCGATGCCTCGAAGCCCAGGGGGCGGCCCGCCGCGTCGGCCGCCGCGAAGATCTCCTCCCCGTGGACGGCGAGGACGGCCTTGTTCGCCGTCACCACCGCCTTCTTGTTCTTCAGCGCGCGCAGGATGTGGGAGCGCGCGTCCTCGGTCCCCCCGATGAGCTCGGCCACGATGTCCACTTCGGGATCGTCGATGAGCCCCTCGGCGTCGGCGTTGAGGCGCTCCTTCGGGACCCCGGGCGCGCTCTTGCGGTGGGCGCTGCGGTCGGCGATGCGGTGGACGCGAAGGTCCATCCCCGCCCGCCGGCGGATGAGCGCCTTCTTCTCGTGCAGCAGTTTGGCGACCCCGGACCCCACCGTGCCGAGGCCCAAGATGCCGACGCGAATTTCGTCCATGGCTCCCTGCGGCTTTCTCTTCGGGCGGGGCGGCCCCGCCCCGGGATCATCCCGCCACGGGATTATCCCGCCAGCTGTTTTTCGGGAATCTTCTGAAACACCGTTCGGAGGTTCCGGACCGCCTGGCGGATCCGGTGCTCATTCTCCACGAGAGCGAAGCGCACGTAGGGATCGCCCAGGTCCCCGAAGCCGATCCCCGGCGAGACGGCCACCTTGGTCTTGCGGAGCAGGTGCTTGGAGAACTCGATCGAGCCCATCTCTCGGAAAGCGTCGGGGATCTTGGCCCAGACGAACATGGTTCCCCGGGGCTTCTCGACGGGCCACCCGATGCGGTTCAGGCCCTCGCACAGCACGTTGCGCCGCTCCTGGTAGGTGTTGCGGACCGTCTCGACGCAATCCTGCGGGCCGTTGAGCGCAATGATGGAGGCGATCTGAATCGGCTGGAACGCGCCGTAGTCGAGATAGCTCTTGATGCGGCGCAGGGCGTCGATGAGGACCCGGTTGCCCACGGCGAAGCCGATGCGCCAGCCCGGCATCGAGTAGCTCTTCGAGAGGGAGAAGAACTCCACCCCGACATCCTTCGCCCCGGGAACCTGGAGCATGCTCGGCGGGCGGTAGCCGTCGAAGCCCAAGTCGGCGTAGGCGAAGTCGTGCAGGACGAGCAGGTCGTACTCGCGCGCGAAGTCGATCACCTTCTCGAAGAAGTCGAGCTCGACGCACACCGTCGTCGGGTTGTGCGGGAAGCTGAGGACCAGGATCTTCGGGCGCGGCCAGATGGGCCGGATGACGTCCTTGAGGTTGTCGAAGAAGTCGTCGCCGAGCGAGAGCGGCACGTGCATCACGTTCCCGTTGGCGAGGACCACCCCGTAGGTGTGGATCGGATAGGTCGGGCTGGGGACCATGACGAGATCGCCCGGGTTCGTGATGGCGAGCGAGAGGTGGGAGATCCCCTCCTTGACGCCGAGGGTGACGATGGCCTCCTCCTCCGGGTCCACGTCCACGTCGTAGCGCCGCCCGTACCAGTCGGCGATGGCCTTGCGCAGCCGGGTGATCCCCCGCGAGGCGCTGTAGCGGTGGTTCCGGGGGTTGGCCGCCGCCTCGACGAGCTTCTCGACGATGTGGGCCGGGGTGGCGAGGTCCGGGTTGCCCATCCCGAAGTCGATGATGTCCTCCCCCCTGCGCCGGGCCTCGATCTTCAGCTCATCGACGGCGGCGAAGACGTAGGGGGGGAGGCGGGTGATCCGCTGGAACTCATGCATAGGAGGGGCTCCCCCCGGCCGCACGGATCGGGAGCAGCCCGCCGCCCGGCCCGGGGGCGTTCTCGCCCGCGCCGTCGGAGGTCATGAAGCCCCGCGCCTCGGGGTCCCCCGCGGGGGCGCATGTGGGGGCGTAGCCCCCCACGCCGCGGGAGGCGCGGAGGGCCTCGGCGGCGTTGTAGGAGCTGCGCACGAAGGGGCCGGCGAAGACGTGGCCGAAGCCGAGCCGCCCGCCCGCCTCGCGGTAGCGCGCGTAGACGTCGGGGTGGATGTACTCGCGCACGGGGATCGATCTCTTCCGCGGCGAGAGGTATTGGCCGATCGTCATGATCTGGCAGTCCACCCCGGGGCGGCGGAGATCCTCCATGAGGGAGAGAACGTCCGCCTCGCTCTCGCCCATCCCGACCATGACCCCGCTCTTGGTCGTCATGGCGGGGTCGAGCTCACGCGCCATGCCGATGACGCGCAGGGATCGCTCGTAGTCGCCGTTGGGGCGCACGCTCTTGAAGATGCGCCGCACGGTCTCGATGTTGTGGTTGAAGACGTCGGGCCGGGCGCGCACGACCGTCTCCACGGCATCGAAGTTCCCCATGAAGTCGGAGACGAGGACCTCGACCGTCGACTCGGGGAGGCGCTCCCGTATGGCCCCGATGGTGGCCACGACGTGGCCCGCCGCGCCGTCGGGCAGATCGTCGCGGTTCACCATGGTCACGACGACGTGGCGAAGCCCGAGGCGGGCGGCCGCCTCCCCCACGCGGCGCGGCTCCTCGGGGTCGAGCGGAAGGGGGGCGCCCTTGGCCACGGCGCAGTAGCCGCAGGTGCGCGTGCAGATGTCGCCCCCGATCATGAAGGTGGCCGTTTGGCGCGAGAAGCACTCGAAGAGGTTCGGGCAGCGCGCCTCCTCGCACACCGTGTGGAGACGCTTCTCCCGCATGAGCGCCTTCACGGCGTGGGAGCGGCTCGGGTTGGGGAGCCGCTTGACGAGCCATGGGGGAAATCGCCTTGAAACCATTGAAAATCCTCCGCTCCCGCACGCCGGGCGGAGGCATATTAGGAACGCCCCGGTGGGGTGTCAAGACGCCGGTTTCGCGGGCCCTTCCGGGCGCTCAAAGGGGGGCCACCCTTCCTCCCCGAAGGGCGGTTTTCGCCCGCAGCGCATCGAGGGCGCGGGCGGCGGCGGCGCGATCCGCATACCGTCCCACCCGCACCCGGTGCCAGACGCCCCGCTCGCGCAGGTCCACCCGCTCGACGAAGGCGGCGAACCCCTTTCGGCGAAGCGCCCGGGCCGCCCGCTCGGCGCCGGCCGCCTCCCGCACCGAGAGGACCTGGACGGTGTAGCTGCCCCCGCCTCCCCCGCCGGAGGGAAGGGCCGCCGGCGCTTGGGCGGGCTTCCTCTTCCCCTCCTCCCCTCCGCTCCCCTTGGCTCTCCTGGCAGTGACATCGGGCAGCGGGATGGGAGAGAGGGGCTTCCTTCCCTTGGCCCTGTTCTCGAGGAGAGCCTGATAGAAATCCGCCTCGATGGTCCGGCTCGCCCAGTCTCTCTCTTTCGCGGGCCGGAGGCGCACGGTCGTCCTCCCCGCCCCGGGGCGCCCCGTCATCCGGGCGTAATCCGGCATCTGGCGCTCGGCCACGACGAAGCCCAGGGCGAAGGCGAGGGTGAGGAGGGTCCCCACCCCAACCAGAACCAGCCCGAGCTGGAGCTTGGTGAGGGCGAACTCGTAGAGCCGCTCCCTGGCGGAGGCGCGCTTGGGCCGGGAGGCCTTGCGGGCCCATCGCCCCGGGGGGGCGGGCGGCGGACGGGGGGCGGAGGGGGCGGAGCGAATCCGCCGCTACATCTTCTCGGGGGCCGACACCCCGAGGAGTTCGAGGCCGTTCGCGATGACGGCCTGCACGCAACGCGCCAAGCACAGGCGCGCACGGGTGACGGTCGGCTCCTGCTCCAATATCCGCTGCCGATTATAGTAGCCATGAAACTGCTTGGCGAGCGCGATCAGGGCGAAGGATATCCGGTGGGGCTCGAGGGTCTCGGCCGCCATCCGCACGGTGTGGGGCCATTCGAGAACGGCGCGGGCCAGCTTGTGCTCCTCGGGGAGGGTGAGCCCGCCCTCGGGCGGCGCGTCGAGATCGTCCACCGAGACGCCCTGAGCGGCCGCCTGACGGAAGAGGCTGCACGTGCGGGCGTGGGCGTACTGGACGTAGTAGACCGGGTTCTCGCTCGACTCCTCCTTGGCGAGGTCGAGGTCGAACTCCAGGGTGGTGTCCGGGCTCCGGAGGAGGAAGAAGAAGCGCGCCGCGTCCACCCCCACCTCCTCCACCACGGTGGCGAGCTCCTCGAACTTCCCCGAGCGGGTGCTCATCTGGACGGGCTCCCCGCCCCGGCGAAGGCTCACGAACTGGACGAAGAGGACGCGGAGGCGGTCCGGGTCCAGGCCCAGCATCTCGATCGAGGCGCGCACCCGGGGCAGGTAGCCGTGGTGGTCGGCGCCCCAGATGTTGATGCACCGATCGAAGCCGCGCCCGTACTTCTGGCGGTGGTAGGCGATGTCGGAGGCGAGATAGGTGGGGCGGCCGTCCTCGCGGACAACGACGCGATTTTTCTCATCACCATAGTCGGCTGATTTCAGCCACTTGGCGCCATTTTCCTCATATAGATTCGAGGATGCCTCCAGGGCCGCCAGGGCCTCCCCGACCTGTCCCCATTCCCCCCCCTCGGCGCCCTCTCCTCCCTCGAAGAGGGCGCTCTCGCGGAACCACTCGTCGAAGGGGACGCGGAAGTCATCGAGGCTCTTTTTAATTCGTCTTAGCATTTCCTTCATGGTCGAATCAGTGACTTCGCGGGTTTCTTGTTTTTCATCATCCCCGCCGCGTGAAATAGCGTCAGCAGTAATAGGTAGGCCCGCAATTTCCTCGATATATTTTCCTTGATATCCCCCTTCGGGAAATCTGAGATTTTTCCCTTTCGATATGTAATATCGCGCCCGGATGGACTCGCCGAGCATCTCCATCTGATTTCCGGCGTCGTTGACGTAGTACTCCCGGTGGACGCGGTAGCCGCAAAACTCGAGGAGGCGGCCCAGGGAATCGCCCAGGGCGGCGCCCCGGCCGTGGCCCACGTGGAGGGGGCCGGTGGGGTTCGCGCTGACGAACTCGAGGTGGACGGATTGGCCCGCGCCCATATCGCTTCGCCCGAAGCGCTCGGGCGCGCGGAGCGCCTCGGACAGCTGGGCGCTCAGGAAGGCGGGCTCCATGAAGAAGTTCAAGAAGCCGGGCTTTTCGATCCGCACCTCGGCGAGGACGCCCGCCGAGGGCGGCAGGTTTTCCTTCAGGCGCTCGGCGATCATCATCGGGGCCTTGCGCTCGGTCTTGGCGAGGAGGAGGGCCAGGTTGGTCGAGTAGTCGCCAAAATCCTCGTTCGGGGGAATCTCGATGAGGAGGGAGGGGAGCTCGGGCGCCGAGAGCTCTCCTTTCCCGCGCGCCGCCTCGAAGGCCTCCCGCAGCATGTCTTCCAGAACGTCTCGGACCACGGCCACCTCGATGGAGCGGAATACCGGGCGGGGTGTAATGAAAGCGCACGAAACCCGGGGACTGGTTATCGGGAAACGGACCCGGCGTCAATCCTCAGGGCCGGGCCGTGCGCGCTCTCCGTGGGGGGGCGATGGGGGCCAGGCCCGCGTGGTGGGCGAGGAAGGCCCGCGCCGCGCGAATCACCTCCTCCTGGAGGGAGGGGAGGATCTTGATCGAGCGCATCTTCCCGGAGGGGAGGCGGAAGACCTCCTCCATGGTGGCGATGGCGCCCGCCCGAAGGCGCACGCCCCCCTGCACGGGATGGGGGCAGCGGGGGCAGCGCAGCTCCCCGGCGGGGACGTCCAACGCGGCCGGCGCGCTTCCCGGCTTCTCCTTGCACTCTGCGCAGTAGGCGAGTCGCGGGGCGAGCCCCAGGCGCTCGAGGAGCATGAGGAGGAAGACGCCCTCCGCCTCGCCCGCCTTCGCCCCCGACTCGACGGCCTGGAGGGTCTCGAGGAGAAGGCCGTAGTGGACCGGATCCCCCTCGCCCGCGCCGAAGAGGCGATCCATCGTCTTGAGGAGGCGGCCGGCCAGGGCCATGGCGTCGAGGTCGGACCACAGGCGGCGGAAGACGGTCTGGATCTCGCTCATCCGAAGCGTGCCCATCTCCGCGCTCGGGCGCTTCGACCACTCGGCGTAGACGTGGGTGGCGGGCTCCAGGCTCCCCCCGAAGCGGCTCTTGGCCGAGCGGGCCCCCTTGGCCACGAGGCGGACCTTGCCCTCCTCCGCCGTGAGGAGGGAAACGATGAGGCTGGTGTTCGAATAGGGCATGGCGCTCAGGACGATCCCCTCGCCCGAATGGATGGCCATGGCTTCCTTTCCCTCAAGCCGGGGCGCGCGGCGGACTTCCTCGGAGCGGCCCGATTCGCTCAGGGGTGCGCCGTTTCGCCCGAACGCCGCGGGAGGAGCTTATCACTCCGGCGGGCGGGCGGGCGAGTTGACGCCCCCGCGCCTCGAAATGGCTCACGGGGGGGCCGGGATTTCACGGATGCGGCGCCGGCGCGGCGGGATTCGGCCCGCGGACATGATGCAAATCCATCCGCCCACTTGACGGATTTTCGCGGATATGGGATAGCTTCCCTCGAATTGGGGGTCGAGCCCGCAACCCGAGACACGAACCGGAGAGGAGGAATCGCCGCTATATGCCCGGAGTGAAGGTTCACGAGGGGGACTCCATCGACAAGGCGCTTAAAGCCTTTAAGAAACAATGCGAAAAGTCGGGAGTCCTCACCGAGATTCGAAAGAGGGAGTATTACGAAAAGCCGAGCGTGAGACGCAAGAAGAAGATGCTCGCCGCCCGCAAGAAGCGGTTGCGCGCCGCAGCCCGGTAGCCTTTCCCCGGGCGCCCGTCTCGCCCCGGCGCGTGGCTTGACCCAGGCGCGGGGCTTGACCCAGGCGCGTGGCGCCTTTCGGTTATTTCCCCTTCCCCATGGAACGAGGCCCATCCCCCGTCACGGGAATGTCTCCGCCCGCCGCGGCGGCGCCGGCCCCGCTCATTCCCGCTCGTAGCCCAGCTCCTGGAGCGCGGCGTCGCGCTGGCGCCAATTGGGCTTCACCCGCACCTGCAGCCCCAGGAAGATGGGCTCGCCCAACCGCTTTTCGATCTCCTCCCGCGAGGCCTGGCCCAGGGCCTTGATCCGTTTTCCCCCCTTCCCGATGACGATTCCGCGCTGGCTCTTGCGCTCGACGTAGATGTCCGCCGTGATGTGGAGGAGATCCGAATCGGGGTCGCGCTCCATCTCCGTCACCTGAACGGCCGCCGCGTAGGGCACCTCGCGGTGGAGCTGGAGGTAGACCTGCTCGCGGACGAACTCCTCGACCAGGGAGCGCTCGCTCGCGTCGGTCACGATGTGGGGAGGGAAGTAGCGCGGCCCCTCGGGCAGGCGCGCCGTCAGCGTCTTCATCAAGCCGTCCACGCCCTCGCCCTTGAGGGCGGAGAGGGGGATGATCTCCTCGAAGCGGCCCGCGCCCGAGTAGCGCTCGATCATCGGGAGGAGCTTGGACCTCTCCATGAGGTCCACCTTGTTGATGAGGAGGAACACCGGGGCCGCGCTCTCCTCGAGGAGGGAGAGGGCCTGGATGTCCTCCTTCTCCTCGCGCCCGTCCGTCATGAAGAGGGCGATGTCGGCCCCGACGGCGGCGGCCTTGACCTCCTCGAGGAGGAAGCGACCGAGCTTGGTGGCCGGGCGCTCCAGCCCGGGCGTGTCGTAGAAGACGGCCTGCACCTCGGGGCGCGTGTAAACGCCCAGGAGGCGGCGGCGCGTCGTCCCGGGCTTTCGGGAGATGATGGCCAGCTTCTGGCCGAGGATGCGGTTCAGGAGGGTGGACTTGCCCACGTTGGGGCGGCCGATGACGGCGGCGAAGCCCGAGCGGTGGCCCGGCAGGGGCGGCGGCGCCTCCTCCTCCCCGTCCGCGAGGATCCGGGCGAGGTCGAGCGTTCGGCCCTCCTCGGGGGGCGGCTTTTTCCTCTTGCCGGCCATCGGAGGCGCCCTCAGCGGGCGGGGGCCCCGTCCAACCCCAGCTCGCGGAGCTGGGCGCGGTCGACGGCCGAGGGGGCGCCCGTCATCAGGCAGATCGCCTTCTGGGTCTTGGGGAAGGCGATGACGTCGCGGATGGAGGGGGCTCCGATCAGGAGCATCATGATCCGATCGAGGCCGAAGGCGATCCCGCCGTGGGGCGGGGCGCCGAACTCGAGGGCGTCGAGGAAGAAGCCGAACCGGCGGCGCGCCTCCTTCTCGTCGAGCCCCAGGGCGGCGAACATCTTCTGCTGCACCTCCCGCTGGTGGATCCGCTGGCTGCCCCCGCCGATCTCCTCCCCGTTGACGACCAGGTCGTAGGCGAGCGCGCGCATGGCGCCCGGGTCGCTCTCGAAGAGGGGAATGTCCTCGGGATGGGGGGCGGTGAAGGGATGGTGGAGGGCGAAGTGGCGCTTCTCCTCGGGGCTCCACTCCAGGAGGGGGAAGTCGACGACCCAGCAGAAGCGGAACCGCTCGCCCGACTTTTCGGGGAGCCCGAGCTTTTCGCCGATCTCGACCCGCAGCTGGCCCAGGACCGAGGCGCTCACCGCGGGGGCGTCGGCCACCATCATGAGCAGGTCGCCCACCTGGGCGCCGGCGCGCGCGCCGATCTCCTCGAGCTGTCCCTCGCCGAAGAACTTGGCGATGTTGGACTCATAGCCCTTCTCCGTCCGCTTCACCCAGGCCAGCCCTCCGGCCCCCAGCTCCTGGGCGCGGGCGATGACGCCGTCGATCTCCTTGCGCGAGGCCGCGGCCATGCCGGGGGCGGCCATCGCCCGCGCCACCCCGCCCTTCTCCAGCGCCCCCTTGAACACACGGAACTCGCTCGCCGCCGCCACGTCGGAGATGGTCGCCAACTCCATGCCGAAGCGCATGTCGGGCCGATCGGTCCCGAAGCGCTCGATGGCGTCGGCGTGGCGGATCCGCTCCATGGGGGCGGAGATCGAGACGCCCGCCCCCTCCTCCCAGACCGCGGCCATCAGGCCCTCCATGAGGCCGAAGAAGACGTCCCGCGTGAGGAAGGAGCACTCGATGTCGATCTGGGTGAACTCCGGCTGGCGGTCGGCGCGCAGGTCCTCGTCCCGGAAGCAGCGGACGATCTGGTAATAGCGGTCGAAGCCGGCCACCATGAGGATCTGCTTGAACATCTGGGGGCTCTGGGGGAGCGCGAAGAACGCCCCGCGCTGCACCCGGCTCGGGACGAGGTAGTCGCGCGCGCCCTCGGGCGTGCTCCGGGTGAGGATGGGGGTCTCGATGTCGACGAACCCGTTCTCGGTGAGATAGTTCCGGATTTTTTGGGTGACCCGGTGGCGCAGGAAGAAGTTCTTCTGGAGGGAGCGGCGGCGCATGTCGAGATAGCGGTACTGAAGGCGCAGGGTCTCGCCCGCTTCGCTCTCCTCCTCGATCTCAAACGGCGGGGTTTTGGCCTCGCTCAACACCTCGAGCTCGGTGATCCGCACCTCGACGGCCCCCGTCTCCAGGTTCGGGTTCGCCATCCCCTCCGGGCGCGGAATCACCTTCCCCCGCACGGCGAGGACCCACTCCGAGCGCACCCGCTCGGCCGTTCGGTGGGCGGCCTCGCTGTAGGAGGGGTCGGCCACCACCTGGGTGAGGCCGAACCGGTCGCGCAGGTCGATGAAGATGAGGCCGCCGTGGTCCCGGCTCGTCTGGGCCCATCCCATGAGGATCACCTCGCGGTCCACGTCGGTGGGGCGAAGGTCGCCGCAGGTGTGGGTCCGCCCGGCCGCGAGAAGGTCGCTCAATGTGGCATCCCCGATTCGAATTGAAAAACAATCCGTTGCGCAATTAAACCCGGCGGCGGCATAAGAAGAAAGGGCGGGACGTTTTCGCCCGCCCTTCGATGCGCGAGCCTATCACGCTCCCCGCCCCGCCTCAAGCGCATCGCCGCCGGGGGGTTCCCCGCGCGCGGCGCGGCGAGGGATTCGTGAAATTTTCCCGAATCGGCCACTATTTCCCGCGATTCGAAGATCACTCAGCGCCCCGCCGTGTTAAAATGACGCCTTATTACCGGAGCACACCAGACCCAACCAGAGTCATGGCCTCATCCGCACGGGGAAGGAAGTGCATCCACTCGCAATCATCACCATCGGCTACGTCGG
>JAZGDQ010000139.1:0-2209 GCA_036477985.1 bacterium | reverse complement strand
GGACGCCGAGACCCCGCTCATCGTCAACTGCGCCGGGCGCACCCGGAGCATCATCGGGACCCAGACCCTCCGCCGCCTCGGGGTGGAGGGGCCGCGCGCCCTCCGCAACGGGGGGATGGGGATCATGCTCGCCGGCCTTCCGCTGGAGGAGGGGACGCCGAGCGATGTTCCCGCGCCCTCGGCCCGCAGCCGCGAGTACGGGGAGGAGCTGGCGGCCCGGCTGGCCGCCGAGGAGGGGATTCCCTCCCTCTCGGCGGAGGAGGTGCGCGATCTTCTGGCGCGCGCCGATCGGGAGACGCTCTACCTCCTCGACGTGCGCCTCGAGCCCGAGCACCGGGCGGGGCGCATTCCGGGGGCGATCTCGATTCCGGGCGGGCAGGCCGTTCAGCGCACCGACGAGGTGGTGGCCGTGCGTGCGGGGCGGGTCGTCACCTGCTGCGACAACTCCGCGCGCGCGATCATGGCCGCCTACTGGCTGCGGCGGATGGGCCTGCCCAACGTCTTCCACCTCCGCGGGGGGACGCGGGCGTGGGAGGCGGCCGGGATGGCGCTCACCGCCTCCGCGGCGGCGGCCGAGGGGGAGAGTCCAGGGCTCGGGGGAGAGGAGCCCCTGGGCCTCGCCGAGGCGCGCGCCGCGGCCGAGGGGCTCGCGCCCGGGGAGGCGGAGGCGCGCGTGGGCGGGGGCGCCGCCGTCCTGGACGTGGACCTGAGCCGCTCCTTCCGGGAGGGCCACCTTCCCGGCGCCCGGTGGGTCTCGCGCGCCCGCCTGGAGGACTGGGCGGCCGCCCACCTCCCCGATCCCGATGCCCCTCTCCTCCTCACCTGCCGGGACGGGCGCATGGCGGCCCTCGCGGCGCGCGCGCTGGGCGAGATGGGGCGCCGGCGGGTCGCCTTCCTCGATGGAGGGAAGCGCGCCTGGGCGGCGGCGGGCCTTCCCCTCGAGGCGGGCGAGGAGGGCATCGAGGGCGCCCCCCGGGACGTGACCCTCAAGCCCTACGACATCGGCCGCGAGGCCATGATCGAATACCTCGCCTGGGAGGAGGAGCTGGGGAAGAAGTACGAGAGGTGAGTGGGGGAGTCCTCCTCTCAGACCTCTCCTCCATCCCGTCCCGCTTCCGAAGCCTCGGCCTCCACGGCCGCGTTGTGCGCGCGCACCTGGCGGCGCAGGACGCGGAAGTCCCAGACCCACCGAACGATCAGGACGATGAGGACCGCCCCGAAGATCCCCAGAAAAATCCCGCTGCCCATGAAGGCCTCGATCGCCTCGGGGGAGGGGTCCGGCGGCGCGATCCGCATGCCGAGAAGAGTGGCGGCGAAGACGGCCGCGGCGGCGACGGCGGCCGGGAGGAGGAAGTAGGCGAGGAGGAGGAGGAATCCCTCCCGGATCCGCCCCAGATAGAACTTGTGGGCTGCGAAGACGCCGAAGAAGAACCAGAGGAGGAGGGCGAGGGTCATGGATTTTCGCCGCCGGCTCCCCCGCCTGGGGGGCTCGCCGCGATCCGCCGCCTCGCGCATGGGCGCATCCTTCCAGGAAGAGTGGGGCTAGCCCGCCTCGGCGTGGTGGGCGGTCATGGTCTCGGGGATGGCGCGCCCCCGCGCGAAGCGGTCCAGGGCGAGGGGGGAGATGTCCACCACCCGCGCCTTCCCCTCCAGGATTCGCTCGGCCATGGCCTGGCCGATGACCGGACTGTGCTGGAAGCCGTGGCCGCTGAAGCCGGCCGCCGCGTGGAATCCTTCGAGGCCCGCGATTCCGCCCATGAGGCCGTGGTTGTCGGGCGAGATCTCATACAGCCCGGCCCACCCGCGGACGATGTCGGCTCCCTCGAAGGCGGGGATGCGCCCCACGGCGCGCGCGACCGCCCACTCGGCCGCCTCCCAGTCCACCCGGGTGTTGAAGCTGGGCTCCGTGTCCTGGGGGCCGTAGAGGATGAACCCCTCCCCCTCGGTCTTGTAGGTGGTGCGTTGGGTGAGGTCGATGGTCAGGGGGATCTCCGGCGGGAGGGAGGGGACGGGTCCGGTGACGAACACCTGGCGCCGGATGGGGCGGACCGGAATGTCGGCGCCCGCCATCCGCCCCACCTCGGCGGCCCAGGGCCCGGCGCAGCAGACGGCCGCCCCGGCCGCGATCTCTCCCCCGGGCGTCCCGACGGCGCGGACCCGCGAGCCCTCGATGCGGATGGACGTGGCCGGGGTGTTCTGGAGGATGCGC
>JAZGDQ010000138.1:0-3321 GCA_036477985.1 bacterium | reverse complement strand
ATAGTTCTGCGATTCGCGGCAACCGGATCGCGGAGGCGGCGGGAGACGCTTCCCCTCGGCGTCCGGCAAGATGGATCGGCCCCTTCCAGTCCGAGGGCGGGAGACGACCCCTTCCGCCTCCGGCGACTCCGCTCGAAACCATCCAACCGAGGAGGAAAGTTGTAATGGCAAAAAAGTCCAATTCCACGCTTCGTGGAAGCGGCCCCGCCAGCCGCTTTGGGCTTCACCGCCACGGGCTCGTCAACGTGGGCCGGGTCCACCGCAACCTGCCGATCCCCGTCCTGACAGAGATGGCCATCGCCCGGGGAGAGGGCTACCTCGCCCCCAACGGCGCGCTCGTCGTCCTCACCGGAAAGTTCTCGGGCCGCTCGCCCAAGGACAAGTTCACCGTCGACCAGGCCCCCTCGACGCACGACATCTGGTGGGGGCCGATCAACCAGAAGATCTCGACCGCGAACTGGGACCTCGTATTCGAGAAGGTGGCGAGCTATCTCCAGAACCGGGAGGTCTTCATCTTCGACGGCTTCGTCGGAAACGACCCGCGCTACAAGATGCCGGTGCGAGTCATCTCCGAGTTCGCCTGGCACTCCCTCTTCTGCCAGACCCTCCTGGTGCGCCCGACGGACGAGGAGCTCCGCAACCACAAGAGCGCCTTCACCGTCATCGACGTGGGCGCCTTCCAGGGCGCCGGGCCGGCCGAGGGCCTCCGGCAGTCGAACTTCACCCTCGTCAACTTCGAGAAGCAGATGGGCCTGGTGGGCGGCTCGGAGTACGCGGGCGAGATGAAGAAGTCGGCCTTCTTCATCATGAACTACCTCCTGCCCAAAAAGGGCGTCTTCCCCATGCACTGCTCGGCCAACCTGGGGGAGAAGGACAACTCGGCCCTCTTCTTCGGCCTCTCGGGCACGGGCAAGACCACCCTCTCGGCCGATCCGGGCCGCCGCCTCATCGGGGACGACGAGCACGGCTGGTCCGACAAGGGCATCTTCAACTTCGAGGGCGGCTGCTACGCCAAGACGGTGAACCTCACGCGCGAGGGCGAGCCCCAAATCTGGGACGCCATCCGCTTCGGCTCGGTCCTCGAGAACGTCATCGTCGACCCCGCCACGCGCCAGATCGACTACACCGACATATCGATCACCGAGAACACCCGGGCGACCTACCCCATCGACTTCATCGAGAACAGCGTCCTCTCGGGCATGGGGGGCCACCCCAAGAACGTCTTCTTCCTCACCTGCGACGCCTTCGGCGTCCTGCCTCCGATCAGCAAGCTCACGACCGAGCAGGCGATGCACCACTTCCTCCTCGGCTACACGGCCAAGGTCGCGGGCACCGAGGCGGGCGTCGACGAGCCCGAGGCGACGTTCAGCACCTGCTTCGGCGCCCCCTTCCTCGCGCTGCACCCGACGCGCTACGCCGAGATGCTCCGGGAGAAGATCACCAAGCACAAGGCCCAGGTCTGGCTCCTCAACACGGGCTGGAGCGGCGGGCCCGCCGGCAAGGTCGACCGCATCCGCCTCTCCTACACCCGGGCCATGCTCACCGCCGCCACCTCGGGGGCGCTGAACAAGACGCCGACCCAGAAGACCCCCGTCTTCGGCCTCCACGTGCCCAAGCGGTGCCCCGGCGTCCCCTCGGAGATCCTCGTCCCGCGCAACGCGTGGAAGAACAAGAAGAGCTACGACAAGAAGGCGCGCGAGCTGGCCGGCCTGTTCCGGGAGAATTTCAAGGAGTTCGAGGAATACGTCACCCCCGCGGTGCGCGCCGCCGGCCCCGAGGCGGACTAGCCCCCCCGGGAGGGAGGCGAGCCGCCGGTTCACGCAAGCTGGGAGACACAGCCATGCCCGTCGTTCAGGTCAACCTCATCGAAGGCCGCTCGAAGGAGGCCAAGAAGGCGATCGCCGAGGAGATCACCGAGACCATCCACAAGCACGCCGGATCGCCCCGGGAGATCATCATCGTCTTGTTCAACGACATCGACGGCGATTCCTGGTCCACGGGCGGCACCCTTTTCTCCGACAGATGACCGGCAGTCCCCGAATCGAGGAGGTCCGCCCATGAGCTTCCGTCTGGCCGTGGTCCAGCCCATGAGCCATATGCCTCCCGGGGACGAGCGGAACGTGGCCGACGCCGTCGCGTACGTGGAGAAGGCCGCGGCCCAGGGGGCCGAGGTGGTCGCCTTCCCCGAGTCCTACCCCGGCCCCTGGCGCATGCCCGCCTCCTTCGACCCGACCGAGGCCATGGTCGAGGCCGCCCGAAGGTGCGGCGTCTACGTCCAGTACGGAACCCTGGAGCCCATCGACGAGAAGGCGAACACGGCCCACAGCCTCCTCATGCTCGCCCGCCCGAACGGGGGGCCTCCCGGGAAATACCGGCGGACCCATCCGCCGGGCCCCTGGATCTACACCGGCGGGACGCACTGGGAGTTCCAGTACGTGGCCGGAGACGAGTACCCCGTCTTCGAGACCCAGCACGCCCAGGTGGGCCTCGCCATGTGCAGCGAGGTCTACATGCCCGAGGTGGCGCGCGCCCTCTCCCTGCGGGGAGCGGAGATCATCTTCCTCCCCGGCGGGGTGGACAAGAGCAAGCTCTGGGCCACCTGGCGCAACCTCATCTGGTCGCGCGCCATCGAGAACCTCGCCGTGGTCGTGACCACCCAGAACCTCTTCAGCCGCGAGGAGCGGGGTCTCGCCATGGTGGCCACCCCCGAGGAGGTCGTCTTCGAGAGCACGAAGGCGGGCATGTTCCTCGTGGACATCGACCTCGCGCGAATTCGCGAGCTGCGCGAGGGAAGCGATGAGGTCGGCTCCTCCTCCGAGAACGCGGCGAAGGCGGGCGTCCTCTCCCAGTGGCAGCGCCCCGAGATGTACGACAAGCTCTTCCCGAAGGAGAGCGCGGCGGGCTAGCCCCGAGGACAACCCGGCGCTGTCCCCCGATCCGGCTCAGCCCCTCGTCCCGGCGCGGCGTCAATGCCCCGGCGCTGCCGTATGCCCCGGCGCCGCCGTACGCCCCGGCTCAAACGGTTCGGCGCCGCCCCCTGATTCGGCTCAGCCCCCTGATTCGGCTCAGCCCCCTGATTCGGCTCAGCCGGCGCCGTGGAGTGAAGATGCCCTCAAGCGCGTTTTGGATCCTCTTCGTCCACATCCTCAGCGTCTGCCTGTTCGAGGGGGGGATGGTCTTTTTCGCCATCCTCTTGCGGAGCCTGCGGCGGCGGCTCAGCCCCGAGGAGTTCGCCGGCGAGGCCGTCGAGATCCTCCGCTTCTACCACCCCTTCATCCTCGCCTGCATGGGCGTGCTCATCATCACCGGCGCCTGGCAGCT
>JAZGDQ010000137.1:0-5556 GCA_036477985.1 bacterium | reverse complement strand
TCTCCTCCTGCGTTTCCTGCACGGCTTCGCCACCGCCATCTTTTCTCCGGTGGCGTCGGCCTATATCGCGGACCTCGCCGAGGAGGGGAGAGGGGCCAAACTGGGTTGGTTCGCATCCGCAAACGATGTCGGCTCGACGGTGGGCCCACTCATAGGCGGGACGGTGTTGTTCTACACGGCGAGCTACAGCGCCACGTACCTGCTGGTGGGTGTCCTGGGGATCATTACCTTGCTGGCCGTCCTGTTCCTGCCCGAGCCTCCCGTTGCCGAACCGCAGAACCCATCCTCGACGGAATCCCGCTGGAAAAAATTTCGCGACGGAATTATGGAGGTGATATCCAACCCTCCTGTGGTCATCGCCTCGGGTCTCGAAGCCGTCATGTACGTAGGATACGGCGCTTTCCTCGGATTTATTCCCGTCTACGCGAAGGCCGCCTCGCTCAACGACGCCCAGATCGGAATTGTCCTCGGAGCGCAGCTGGCGACAGCCATGGTGGCCAAGCCGCTCGCCGGATGGTCCTCGGACCGGGTCGGGCGCAAGCCCGTGATCATCATCGGCCTTCTCGTTTGCGCCGCATCCCTTCCTGTCATCTTCCGTGGAGATAGTTTTCAATTTCTTATTATTTCTTCTGCACTCCTCGGGCTGGGTGTGGCTTCGGTCACGCCCGTCACCACGGCTCTCGTTGCGGATCTCGTTAAGGCGGGCCGCATGGGGTCGGCCATGGGGGTGTTTGGCACGATCTGGGATATCGGAGAATCGGCAGGACCCATTTTGGCGGGATTCCTCATCGCCCGGATGAGCTATGCCCGCTCTTTTGACATCATCGCCCTGTTGTTGGTGGTTGCGGCCATTATTTTCACCTTCACCGTTGCTGATCCTGAGAAGGAGATGAAACAAATGAAAGAATAAAGAATTGGAAATATTTTCCGTACACTCTTCATGCTGCCCGCCACGAGCCATTTCCCCAGCCGTTCATCGCCGCAGAAACATGAAAGCGGCTCGAGGAAATTCTGAATCGCGCGGCGGGGCGCCTACAACGTGAAGGTGAAGTCCTCGACGAGGGCGCCGGGGACGCGGGCGCTGCGGGCGGAGCGGGCGCCGTAGGTGCTCGAGCTGGGGATGAACTCGCGCTCGGCCGTGAGGCCGACGAGGTTCTCGCCCAGGATGCGGTAGAGGGTCTCGTCGAAGCGCATGACGTTGAGCGGCGCCTGAATCTCGCCCCCCTCCACCCAGAAGGTGGCGAAGCGCGTCAGCCCCGTCATCCGGCAGGCGGGAACGTCGGAGTAGTTGAGGTACCACAGGTCGCCGACGTAGACCCCGCGCCCGAGCCGCTCCAGAATCTCCCCCTCGGCCAGCTCCCCCCCCTCCATGTCGAGCGATTCGGGGGCCTCCCCCTCGTTGGCCCCGTTCGTCTCCACCCCGAACTCCCGCGCCGAGGGCGGCGACACCAGCGCCTCCCCGAGCGCGCCGCCCTCGATGAGGGGGACGCGGGGGGGCCGGCGGAACCCGGCCTCCTGAAAATCGGGGGCCATCCCCTCCCCCGTGTTCTCGCTCAGCCCCACCGAGGGATGCAGGCGCCTCCCCTCCTCGGCCATCTTGAGGAGGGAGGTCACCTTGGTGCGCCGGGCGCGGAGGCCGAACCCCCGCCAGGCCACCATGGCCAGGACCGCGTCCACGGCGGCGGGCGCGAGGTAGACGCGGCAGCCGCCCGGAGCGAGGGTGCGCGGCGGGCGCGCGAGGATCTCGAGCTGGGCCTCCGCCTCCCCGGCCCGGCGGGCGAACTCATTGCCGTCCCACTCGAAGCCGGCGTACTGGGCCTTCACCGCCTTGTCGGCCTTGTGGTGGAAGCTCCAGTCGAAATGGAAGGTGTGGGAGGCGAACCAGTTGCGCTGGCCCAGTGAGTTTGCGAAGCCCGCGTAGATGCCGCCGGCGGCGAAGATGCCGGCCAGATCCTTTCCCTCGCCCGCCGCGAGGATGGCCTCCACCGCCTCGGCGCTCTCGGGCAGGCGCCGCTCCCCGGCCGTCTCGCCCGATTGAACGTCGGTGGCGTAGAGGAGGTGGGGATCCTCCGGAAGGGCGGGCAGGATCTCGCGCAGCCCATCGAGGAGGCGCGCCCCCGCCCGCTCGTCCGCCTCCCCATCGCCCGAGAGCTGCAGGGCGGTCCGGGCGCGGCGGCCCCTCGAAATCAGCTCGAGCCCCACCTCACCCTGGCGGACCGAGCCCGCCTGGCGGACGGCGCTCCGGGTGAAGCGGACGAAGTCCGACTCCTCGCCCGCGAAGTTGCAGAGGAGGACCTCCCCGCCCCGCAGCCGGCCGGTGAGCGCATCGGCGATCCGGTGGAACTCCTCGCGCACCCGCTAGGCCCCCCCGAAGACTTCGACGCCCCCGAAGAGGCAGGCGGGGCTCGCGTGCCCCACGCGGATCATCTGGTTGGGCTCGCCCTTCCCGCAGTTCGGGGTGCCGAGCACCTCGAAGGTGTCCGCGTTCCCCGCCATCTTGAGGCTCCCCCAGAACTCGGGCGTGACGCCCCGGTAGTTCGGGTTCTTCACCACCCGGGTGAGCTTTCCCTCCTCGATGAGGCGGGCCCACTCGCAGCCGAACTGGAACTTGAGGCGCGAGTCGTCGATGGACCACGAGGAGTTGGTTTTCATGAAGACGCCCCGCTCGACCGAGGCGATCATCTCCTCCAGCGAGTGCGGGCCGGGCTCGACGTTGAGGTTCGCCATCCGGTCGATGGGCGGGCGGTTCCACCCCACGGCGCGCGAGCAGGCCACCCCGGGCACGCCCGTGCGCTGCTGGGAGGAGGCGCCGCCGAGGCCGCGGAGGAGGATGCCCTCCCGGATGATGTGCTCCCGCCGGGCGGGGGCGCCCTCGTCGTCGAAGGCGTAGCTCGCGAGCTGCTCGGGCCGGGTGGGGTCGAAGGTGACGTTGAGGCGCTCGGAGCCGTAGCGGAAGCCGCCGAACATGTCCTCGTGGACGAAGCTCGTGCCCGCGTAGTTGCGCTCGTCGCCGAGGATGCGGTCCAGCTCGAGGGGGTGGCCGATGGACTCGTGGATCTGGAGGATCATCTGATCGGGATCGAGGAGGAGGTCCATCCGCCCCGACGGGCAGTCGGGGGCGTCGAGCAGCTCGAGCGCCTCGGCGGCGATGCGCGGGGCGGCCGCCGCCAGCCCGGCGCGCGCGCCCGCCTCCCCTCCCCCCGGGCGGCCGCGCCCCCGCCCCCCGAGGTGAGGTGGAGCACATCCTCCTCGGCGTAGGAGAGGGCGGCCTCCCAGTCCACGATCCGCGCGCCGGTCTTGAGGCGGCCGCACTGCACGCGCAGGAAGTCGACCTTCTCGGCAAGGGGGATCGAGTCCCAGGGAACGGCGCAGGGGCTCTCGCACTCCCCGCGCGCGTCGGGCGGGCGGAGGGCGGCGTGGTCCACCGCGCTGCGCGGGGCGCTCCGGCGCGCCCAGGCGAGGGCCTCCTCCCCGGCCCGGCGCAGTCCCGCCTCGGTGAGGTCGGCGGTGGCGGCGTAGCCCATCCCCGCCCCGGCGTGGACGATGAGCATGGCGCCCAGGTTCTCGCCCAGGGAGGGGGGCTGGACCACGTCCCGCCGGACCGAGAGGTTCTCGGAGCGAGTGCGCACCACGCGCAGGGAGTGGAAATCGGCCTCGGGCGCGGCCCTTCGGAAGCGCCCCTCGATCTCCTCCCAGAAGGCGCGGTCTCCGGCCATCTCACCGCCTCCTGGGCTGCGGCGCGCACGCGGCGCGAAGGTGACTGCGATCGGAAGGGTTCACAACGGGGAAATTATGGAGCATTCAGCCCAAGGCCGCCAGAGGGGGCCTTGGAGAGAGGAGGGAGGCATAGGAGGCGGCGGCGCCGAAGAAGGAGGCGGCGCCGGGAAGACCGCACCGCGCGCGCTCAGCCGCGCGGCCCGCCCGCCTCTCCCCCGGCCTCCGCCCTTGCGGGGAGGCGGCGCATCCGCCCGAGAAGATCCTCGAAGCCGCCCGCGATGACGTTCCGCGCGCTCTGCACGGACGCGGCCGCGCGGTTCGCCCCCTTCGCCACCCCGAGCATGAGGTGGGGGTCCATGAGGACGCCGCACCCCGCCCAGACCTCCTCGGCCCCGCCGCCCTCGGCCTGGACGACCATGGTCCGCCAATGGGGGCAGCCGGGCGAGTCCCCGGCATGATGCGGACCGCCGGTCATCCCCTTGCCCGGGCAGGGCTCGCCGAGGGCCAGCGCGCAGGGCATCCCGCGCGTGTCGAAGTTCAGGCTCAAGCCCGCGCTCCCCGGAGGTCCTTCACCTCGCTCCCGACAACCTTCCCCTCGAAGCCCGCGAAGGAGGCCGGAATCGCCGAGAAGACGCGCACCGCGCCGCCCGAGGACTCCTTCAGGGCCCGAAGCTCCTTCGTCAGGAGCGCCTCGAGCGCCTCCTCGGCCGTCATCTCCTCCGCCTCCATAACGCTCCGCACCTGGAGGAGGTCCACCGCGAAGGCGTGCGTCTCATAGCCCTCCACCGCCGCGCCGTTCTCATCCTTCACGGCCCCCGCCGCCTTCACCGTGCGGCCCTCGACCACCGCCCCGGCCGCGTCCAGCTCAATCGTCCATCCCGCCATGCCCTTATCCCCCCGTGCGGATGATCCGCATCATGCGGTGAGCCCGTCGAACCATCAATCCTTCGAGGCGATGATCACGTCCCGGTACTTGATGTTATAAGTTACAGAATGGTCGTGCGAAGGTCCCGTGTGCGTGTGAGCGCCATCTTGCCCGCTGGTCCATGCGGTGAAGGCCGCGCCGGCCCCCTCCAAGATTGAGGCAACGATTGCCACAAAGTTTGTCGAGCCCGTCGACCCAGTCCCCCCCGCGCCCGATGTCACCGATCCCCCTGCAATGCTCGCCGCGCCCCCGGTCCCGCCGCCCGCGCCCGAGACCACCCGCAAGACCTGGTCGTTGTCCGAGGTCTGGGTCCAGCCCGTGGGCGCCGCCGCCTGGGAGAAGACCATCTTCGTGCCCGCCGGAACGGCCAGGAGGACGCCCCCCTTCGTGATTTGGATCTCTCCGCCGTCGTTCTCCCGGCGGTAGAAGAGCTCGGGCTCTGTTCCCGAGTCCTTCGTGTAGATCGCCCCCTCCCCGACGGCCGTCGCGGGGGCGGCCCCCTCGGGGAAGGTCGCCCGCCTGTGCTTTCCCTCGTTGTCGTGCTCCACCAGGGCGAGGCGGTTGATGACGTCCGCCTTCGTGGGGTGTCCCGCCCCCACCGCCTCCTCGGTGTATTGCGCCCTCTGGTCCGCCATCTTCCCTCTCTCCTTGCCCCTTGAAGGGGCGTCTCACGAGGCCCGGTGGCGCCCCTCGGTTCGATTGCCAGGCGCGGCGCGCGGCGCGAAGCGGCTCGGCTGCCTTCGACCCGAGCTCAGGCCGAGGGTAGCTCGCCGAAGTCCGATCATCGGCTATGCCGCGTGCATCATGCCGCGGGCATCATGCCGCGGGCGTCAGCAGCCGGTTCCCGCCCGCCTCGGTCAGAAACCGCCCCGTATCGAGCAGGCGCAGCTCCATCGTCTGCTCGCCCGGGTCGA
>JAZGDQ010000136.1:0-5081 GCA_036477985.1 bacterium | reverse complement strand
GCGTCGTAGGCCGAGGTGTGGGCGAAGGCCTTTTGGGCGAGGCGGCGGCGCAGCTCCGGGGAGATCTCCTTTCCCTCCCCGAGGAGGGCGATGACGGCGGGGTAGTCGTCCGGATCGACGAGGACGGTGACGCGCTCGTGGTTCTTCGCCGCGGCGCGCACCATGGTCGGGCCCCCGATGTCGATCTGCTCGACGGCCTCGGCGGGCGTGACGCCGGGGCGCGCGACGGTCTCGCGGAAGGGGTAGAGGTTCACGGCGACGAGATCGACGGAGGCGATGCCATGCGCCTCCATCTCCTCCGCGTGATCGGGGAGGCGGGCCAGGATCCCCCCGAGGAGCTTGGGGTGGAGCGTCTTGACGCGCCCGCCCAAGATCTCGGGCTGGCCGGTGTGGGCGGCCACCTCGGTGACGGCGAGGCCCGCCTCGCCGAGGGCGCGGGCGGTGCCCCCGGTGGAGAGGATCTCCCAGCCGGCGCCGATGAGGGCGCGGGCGAGATCCGCAGCTCCCCGCTTGTCGCTGACGCTGATCACCGCGCGGCGTGACAGGCCCATCCCTCAGCTCTCCTCCCGTCGCACCTCATAGCCGCTGGAGAGGAGCTTCTGGACCAGGGTCTCCAGATGCTCCCGGCCCCGGACTTCCAGGTGGAGCGTCGAGAGGGTGTGGTTGATGGGGACCAGGGTGGAGATGCGGTCGTGCTCGATGTGGATGATGTTCACCCGGCAATCGGCCACGATTTTGGAGAGGCCCAAGAGGGCGCCGGGCACGTCGTGCAGCGGAATCTGGAGGCGGGCGTAGCGGTCCGCCAGGGCGAGGCCCTTGCCGATGATCCGCGATAGGAGGTTCACGTCCAGGTTTCCGCCCGAGATGAGCGCCACCACCTTCCCCTGGGCGCGCGCGCGCCGCTCGATGAGGGCGGCGAGGGGGGCGGCGCCGGCCGCCTCGGCGAGCATCCGCTCGCGCTCGAGGAGGCTCAGGATGGCGTGGGCCATGTGGTCGTCCGAGACGGTGACGACCTGATCGACGAGCTTTTGGATGAGCGGGAAGCAGAGCGCCCCCACCCGCTTGACCGCGATGCCGTCGGCGATGGTGCGGATGTCGCCCGCCTCGACGATCCGCCCCGCGTCCAGGGAGCGGGGCAGCGAGCCCACGCCATCGGCCACCACGCCCACGACGCGCACCTCGGGGCGGCGCTTCTTGACGACGGCGGCCAGGCCCGCGATCAGCCCGCCCCCGCCGACGGGCGCGAAGATCGTGCCGACGTCGGGCACCTCGTCGAGAATCTCCTTGCCCAGGGTGCCCTGGCCGGCGATCACGTGGGGGTGGTCGAAGGGGGGGATCATGGCCAGCCCCCGGTCGGCCTCGATCGCGCACGCGCGGGCGTAGGCGTCGTCGAAGGTGGGCCCGAAGAGCTCGACCTCGGCCCCGAGGGCGCGTACGGCGTCGAGCTTGATGTTGGGGGTGTACTCGGGCATCACGACGACGGCCTTCACCCCCAGCTTGCCGGCGGCGAAGGCGACGCCCTGGGCGTGGTTCCCGGCCGAGGCGGTGACGACGCCCCACTGCTTCTGGGCGTCGGAGAGGCGGTGGAGGGCGTAGGCCGCGCCGCGCACCTTGAAGGAGCCGGTGCGCTGGAAGTTCTCGGGCTTGAGGTAGACCTCCACCCCGAGGCGCTCGGAGAAGTACTCGCTCAGCCGGGCGGGGGTGGGCCGAAGATGCCCGGCGATCACCGACGCCGCCCGTTCGGCCTCCTCGGCCACCTCCTCCGCCTCGAGCGGCTTGGTTTCGCCGGCGAGGGCTTCGGCCCCACTCATCGATTTCCTCCAAGTCTGCGCCGCGCGCCCACAGGGGCGCGGCGGGGCCCGCCCGCCGGCGGACCCTCCCCCACCGCCCCGAACCGCTCCGCCCCGGGCCTCGGGGGCCTACTATACACTTTTGAAAACGGGCGCGCGCTTCTCCAGGAAGGCCTCCACCCCCTCGCGGAAGTCGGCCGAGGCGAATCCCTCCTGGCGCAGCTCGCCCGCCCGGCGGGCCCCGGCCTCGTCCAGCGCGCCGGCCTGGATGAGATTCACCATCTCCTTGGCGTTTCGCACCGAGACGGGCGCGTTGGCCGCGATGGCGCGGGCGACCTCGTAGGTGGAGGGCTCGAGCTCGCCCTTGGGCGTCACCCGGTTGAAGAAGCCCATCCGCAGGGCCTCCTCCGCCGTGTAGCGGCGGGCCGTCATGAGCATCTCCTTGGTGTGCGCCGGGCCGATGATGTCCATGATCCGCCGGGTGAGGGGCTCGGGATAGACGATCCCCAGCCGGGCGGCGGGGACGGCGACGACGGCGTCCTCGGCCGCGTAGCGAAGGTCGCACACGGCGAGGAGCCCGACCGCCCCCCCCATGGCGTAGCCGTGCACCATGGCGATGAGAGGAAGGCGCAGGCCGAGGATGCGGTCCCAGGCCCGGGCGAGGAGGTCGTTGTGCTCCTGGGAGGCCTCCGGCGTCGCGGTCTCGCGGAACTCGCTGATGTCCTGGCCCGAGGCGAAGGCGGCCTCCCCCGCGCCCCGCAGGACGATGACGCGCGCGCGCCCCTCCTCCTGAATCTCCTCGAAGAGGGCGGGGAGGCGGGACCACATCGCGCGCAGGATGGCGTTGCGCCGCCGCGGCCGGTTGATGGTCACGGTGGCGACGCCGTCCTGTATGTCCGCCAGGAGCGTATCTTCGCTCATTCGAACCTTTCGGCTCCTTCGGGGAGGCGGCCCCCGCCGGCGCGGGGCGCTCTGTGGAAGCCGCCGCGGGCGCGGGCGCGCCCGGGGCGCACAATCTTTCGGTGCGGGCGTGCGGAATAAAATGAACCGGAGCGGGCCTGTAAGCCGGGTTCTGTCACCCGCCCGCGAGGGCGGGCCCGCGGCCATCTATCTGGGACGGAGGTTGCCCCCCGCCTCAAGCGGCCTACCCGGAGGCATCGGGCGGGCCGCCCTCAATCGCCTCCTTATTTGGCCTTGCTCCGGGTGGGGTTTGCCGAGCCGGCCCGGTCACCCGGGCCGCTGGTGCGCTCTTACCGCACCGTTTCACCCTTGCCCCGGACCGAAGTGCGGGGCGGTCTGCTCTCTGTGGCACTTTCCCTGGGGTCGCCCCCGGTGGACGTTATCCACCACCCTGCCCTGCGGAGCCCGGACTTTCCTCCCGCGGCAGAAGCCGCGAGCGGCCGCGCGGCCCGCTCCGGCCCAATCTTCTTTTTCGACTCACGCGCCCGCCTTCTCGTCGATGGCGCGGTTGACGGCGGCGTCGGCCCGGGCGTTCTCCCCCCGCCGGACGTGCCGCACCTCGACCCGCTCGAAGCTGCGGGCGCAGGCCTTGGCCTCCTCGTAGAGCGGCCGCAGGCCCTTGTTCTTCACCCGGTACTCGCCGTTCCACTGGCGGGCGAGGAGCTCCGAGTCGGTGACGATCTCGACGCTCCGCGCCTCCAGCTCCCGCGCGCGGCCCAGGCCCAAGAGAAGCGCCCGGTACTCGGCCACGTTGTTCGTCGTCTCGCCCAGGTAGCGGGCCACCTCCTCCAGCCGGGCGCCCGACTCGTCGAATAGCACGGCCGCCGCCGCCGCGGGCCCCGGATTCCCCCGCGCCGCGCCGTCGGTGTAAATCGTGACGCGGCCGCCCTTCATTCGGGCTCGTCCGCCGCCGAGACCGCGCTCACCTTCTCGGCCTCCTGGAAGTAGAGTATGCGGGCGCAGCCCGTGCAAGTGAAGATCTCATCCTTCGAGTTGCGGATCTCGATGAAGCGCTGCAGCGTCTCCGACAATCGGCAGCCATGGCAGGCCTGATCCACGATGGGGCACACCGCCAGCCCGTCGCGACCCTGGTGGAGCATATCGTAGCGGCTCAGCCACGGCCGGCTGATCCGGGCGACCATCTCCTCCCGCTCTTCGAGGCGACGGGCGAGATCCTCCTTGAAGCGGGCCAGGTCCTCTTCATGGCGCTTCGTCGCGGCTGCGACCTTCTGCTGCGCCTCCTTCAGATCTCCCTCCCCCTCGGCGATCTCCCTCTTCAGGGGGGGGATGCGCTCCATGCACTCGAGGACCTGATCCTCGAGATCGCTGATCCGCTTCTCGAAGGAGAGGATCTCGCTGCTGAGCGCCTTGTACTCCTCGTTCGACTTGATGAGGGCCTGCTTCCCCCGGGTTTCGCGGAGCTTCTCGTCGGCCGCCTGAATCTCGCCCTCGGCTGCGCGCTGGCTCTTGTTCGTCTCCTCAAGTTCCGCCCGGTTGCGCTCGCCCGCCTCCTCGAAGCTCACCAGGTAGGCCTTTTCCTTCTCGATGCGCCCGGGGATGGCGGCGATCTCCCGCCTCAGCGCGCCGATTCGATCGTCGACCTCCTGGAGCGCGATCAGGGCCTGAAGCTCGGCGTTCACCGAAATCTCACCCTCTTGAAAAGGCGTCCGGAAAAACCCGGGAATGGTGGGCCCACCTGGATTCGAACCAGGGACCGGCCGGTTATGAGCCGGCGGCTCTGACCGCTGAGCTATGGGCCCTGGAGCGGGATCGCCGCCCGCCCGGAGAACCCCCCGGCTCCCCCCGCGCGCGCCGCCGCTTCCGAACCGTTCGCCCCGTTTATATCGCCCCCTGCGCGCCCCTTGTCAAACCCGGGGGCCGGGGCCCTCCGCGGGAGGGGTCATCATCCGCCGCCGGGGGCCAAGCCCTCCCGCCGGGGGCCATGCCCTCCCGCCGGGGGCGGGTTCGGGGGCTATTCTTCGATGAAGCTGTGGAGCTTCTTGCTCCGGCTCGGATGGCGGAGCTTGCGCAGCGCCTTGGCCTCGATCTGCCGAATCCGCTCGCGGGTGACGGCGAAGGTCTGGCCGACCTCCTCGAGGGTGTGCTCGCTCTCGGCGCCGATGCCGAAGCGCTTGCGCAACACCTTCTCCTCGCGCGGGCTCAGCGTCTGGAGCACCTTGGTGGTCTGCTCCTTGAGGTTGAGCTTGACGATCGAGTCCTGCGGCGCCTCGGCCGTCTTGTCCTCGATGAAGTCGCCGAGATGGCTGTCCTCCTCCTCGCCGATGGGCGTCTCCAGGCTGATGGGCTCCTTGGCGATCTTGAGCACCTTGC
>JAZGDQ010000135.1:0-2731 GCA_036477985.1 bacterium | reverse complement strand
ACGGCGCCGGCGAGCGCCCGGGCGGCGAACCCCTGCGCCGTCAGGACCTCGAACCCTTGCGCCGCGCCCGCCCGCGCGAACCCCTGCGCGGCCCGGCCGGCCAATCCTTGCGCCGCGCCCGCCAGGGCGAACCCCTGCGCGGTCCAGACGGCCAATCCTTGCGCCCCCCGGAGTGCGAACCCGTGCCAGGTTCCCCGGTAGGCGGCGTCGCGGAATACATTCTTTCAGCCATGGAGAAGAAGAAAATGCGCAACCTCGGAAATCACCGGATTTGTTGGGACGAGCTCGTGAGCCGGGCCGTCATGGGCGCCTTCGGGGGTCTGCTGGGCGGGATGGTTTTCGGCGTCTGGATGGCCGAGAAGGGGATGTTCCCCGTGCTCGCCTCCATGGCGGGGTCGGACTCCTCCGTCGTCGGACTCATCCTGCACCTCGCGATCAGCGTGCAGATTGGCGCGAGCTTCGGCGTCCTCTTCTCGCGCCTTGCCGACGGGGCGGTTCCTTCCACCCTTTGGGGTCTCGTCTACGGCTTCCTGTGGTGGTTCCTCGGCCCCCTGACCCTCATGCCCCTCACGATGGGGATGGGTCTTCAGTGGACGGCCGCGGCGGTCGCGGGGAGCGTCCCGAGCCTCACCTGGCATCTGGTTTTCGGCGGGGTCATGGGAATCTCCTACGCCGCCCTGGACCGGGGGCGCCTGTGCGGGCTGGGGAGCGAGGCGTAGAGAGCCCCCGGGAGCGGGAAAATCCCTTCATCCCGATGAGAAATATGCCGATAGGATAATTAAGGAAGAGTGTTTCCCGAATGGAGGACCCGCCATGTTTCCCGCTTCGAGCGCTTCGCGCCGCGGAAGATGGACCGCGTTGGGCATCGGCCCCGGGGAGGGGCGCCCGGACGGCGGTCCTGAATTCGGCCCCCCGGAGGGAGAGGGGCGTATCCCCTCCGCCGAGGCCCCGGCGCAGCGCTCCCCCCAGGCCGGGAGGCGGGAGAGTCTGGAGCGCCGCTCCCCGGCCGGCCGATCCGGGGATTACGGCGTGTTCGCCCTCCCTTCCCCCGCCCATCTCGAGTAGGCCGGGCGCTCCTCTTTTCATCAGACCCGCTTCCCCCCGCCCTTGCGGCGGCCGAAGGCCCCCCTGAAGCGCAACGCATCTGCCCCCGGGCGCCCCTCTGAAACGGCCCGGATCTGGACCGGGCCTTTGCCATATTGCACCTTTCATTGTATACCCAGCCGGTCTTGTCGGCCCCATCGAGCGTCCCCCCGGGGCGGCTCCCCGGGAGGAGCCGCGGCGAACCCCCGGGCGCGCCGGACGGGATGCCGAGAACCATTTCCTTCGGGAGGAATCATCCGTGGCGCTTGCCGTTTGCAGCTCGATCCAAATCTCCTACGACGACACCGGGCCCGTTTCGACCCGCACTCCCGTCGTCTTCCTCCACGCCCACAGCCTGGGCCGCTCCATGTGGGACCACCAAAAGCAGGCCATCCGCTCGACCCACCGCGTGGTCACCTACGACCTCCGGGGCCACGGCAGCTCCGAGAAGCCCAAGACGGGCTACAGCCGGGAGGAGGAGATTTCCGACCTGGCCGGGCTCCTCGATGTGATCAAGGCCCAGAAGGCGCATCTGGTCGGCCTCAGCCGGGGCGGGTCAATCGCCCTGGGATTCGCCGCCGCCCATCCCGAAAGGACCGCCTCGGTGGTCGCCATGGGGGCGGGATTCGACTACCCCCGCCACATTCCCGAGCTGGCCGATCAGATTCTCCAGACCATGGCCACGCTGCGGGCGGAGGGCCTCAGGGCGGCGCGGGAGTACTGGTCCTCGATTCCCCTCTTCGCGCCCGCGCGCGAGAACGAAGAGCTGGCCTCCGCCCTCGAACAGATGATCCTCGCCTACACCGGCACCCACTGGCTCGACCCGTCTCCGCCCCAGGATCCCTCCCTCGCCGACGCGGCCCCCTCGATTACGGCCCCGGCGCTTATTCTCGTGGGGGAGCGGGACCTGCCGGGCTTTCACGCCTGGGCGGACGAGCTGGCCGAGAAGATCCCCGCCGCCGAGAAGAAGGTCATCGCGGGGGCCGGCCATCTGGTGAGCCTCGAGGCGCCCGAGGAGGCGACGGCGGCCATCTCGGAGTTCCTCGCCAAAAACCCCGCCTAAGGGATATCACCCCGGGATCGGTCCTCTCCGCCCGGTGGAAGGGCGGCGCCCGCCCCGGGACACAGGGAGGTCGCCCCCATGGCACGCGTTCCTTTCATCGAGCCCGAAGACGCCTCGCCCGAGATCCGGGCGCTCTACGAGAAGCAGAAGGCCCACCTGGGCCGAATCCTCACCACCTCCAAGGTGCGGGCGCACTGCCCCCCCCTCCTGAAGGGCATCTCGGCCCTGCAGGCCGCCCAGGAGGAGAGCGATTTCGCCCCCGCCGCCCTCAAGCCCCTGCTCACCCTCCTCGTATCCCGCCTGAACGCTTGCCCCCACTGAGTGGACATCCACGCGGCGCGGAGTCTCCGCGCCGGGCACTCCGAGGAGAAGGTGCGCGCCATCCTCTCCTACGCCGACAATCCCGCCTTCGACGCCGCCGAGCGGGCCGCCCTGGCCTATGCCGAGGGGATGACGAAGACCCCGGTCGATGTATCGGACGAGACCTTCGAGGGGCTGCGGGGGCACTTCGACGATCCGGCCATCGTGGATATCTCCCTGTTCGTGGGCATCCAGAATTTCAACGCCAAGTCCAACGCGGAGCTT
>JAZGDQ010000134.1:0-3579 GCA_036477985.1 bacterium | reverse complement strand
ACCGCCTGCGCCAAACCCTTCGTCGCCAAATGCTTCGTCATCGCCGCCGTCAGCGTCGTCTTGCCGTGGTCCACGTGCCCTATCGTCCCCACGTTCACATGCGGCTTCGTCCGCTCAAACTTCGCCTTTGCCATGGCTTCTCAAATCTCCAATATGGAAAAGGGAAGAAGGGGGGAGCTCCTCTGCCCCCGACGGCGGAGTGGAGCCCACGACCGGAATCGAACCGGTTACCTCTTCCTTACCAAGGAAGTGCTCTACCGATTGAGCTACGTGGGCGCGCGGCCCCTCCTCGCAAACTGAAATCTCCCTCGGCCCCGGGCGGCCTCTCTGCACCGAAAACCCCTTCGTGCGTCCCGTCAAAAATAATGGAGCGGGAAACGGGGCTCGAACCCGCGACCCTCAGCTTGGAAGGCTGATGCTCTACCAACTGAGCTATTCCCGCCTCTTCTCGGCGTCCAGGCGGACCAACGGCCGCATCGTAGAATTCGCCATGGTGGGGAGGGGAGGATTCGAACCTCCGAAGGCTGCGCCGTCAGATTTACAGTCTGATCCCTTTGACCACTCGGGAACCTCCCCTCGATTCATCGGCTTGGCGCTGCGGCGGAGCTTCGGTTTCACCCCTAGCGTGGAGCTGGCGAGAGGACTCGAACCTCCGACCTGCTGATTACAAATCAGCTGCTCTACCCGCTGAGCTACGCCAGCCAGCGAAGAGCGGGATAAGCTAGGCTCCCCCCCTGGTGTTGTCAAGCCTCCGCCGCCTTTTATCCCACCAAATATGCGCCTGGATTTGGGGTCAGTCCGGCCCGGGCGAGAGGGGGGGACGGAGGGCGGCGAAAAGGAGAATCCCCGCCGCCACCGCCACATTCAAGGAGGCCACTATACCTCCTCCCATCGGAATCCGCACCCTCAGATCGCACTTCTCCCGCACGAGCCGGCGGACCCCCTTCCCCTCCGCCCCCACGACCAGGGCCAGCGGGGTGGGGATCTCCGCCTCCCCCAGGACGCCCTCCCCCTCGGGATCGCCCGCAACCGCCCAGTATCCCGCCTCTTTCACGGTCGTGACGGCGCGCGCCATGTTCGTCACCCGGGCCAGGGGGAGGGTCTCCAGGGCTCCGGCCGCGGCCTTGGCCACCGTGGGGGTGAGGCCGGCCGCCCCCGATTTGGGCCAAACCGCCCCGCCCGCGCCGAGTGCGGCCGCCGTCCGCAGCAGGGCCCCCAGGTTGCGGGGGTCCTGAACCCCGTCCATGAGTAAAATGGGGGGTTTTTCGGGCGGCTGGGCGGCCAGAAGGGCCTCGATGTCCAGGATCGGGGTGGGATGCACCTCGGCGACCAGGCCCTGGTGCTGGCGGGTGGCCGCCAGGTCGTCGAGCCGCCCGCCCGCGACCGCCTCAACCGAAACCCCGGCCCCCTCGGCGAGCGCATGGGCCCGCGCGGCGGGCGATCCGCCCCGCCCCCGGGCGATGAAGAGGCGGACGGCCCGCCCCGCCCCCCGCTCCAGCGCAGCCAGAACGGCGTGCACCCCGCAGACGAACTCGCGCGCCGCCCGGGTCACCTCAGGACCTTCGCTTCCAGATGGTGCCGGAGGCCCCGTCCTCCAGGACGATGCCCGCCGCCTCGAGGTCGTCCCGGATGCGGTCGGCCCCGGCGAAATCCTTGCGCCCGCGGGCCTCGTTCCGCCGGTCCACGAGCGCCTCGACCTCCTCGTCCGCAAGGCCGCCGCCCTCGCCGGAGGCGGCCTCGCCCGCGGGGGCGGCCGCGGCGGCGCCCGGCTGGGGCCGGCGGAACCAGCTCTCCGGCTCGTGCGCGAAAAGGCCCAGGATATCCCCCACCCGCTCGAAGGCGTCTTGGCCGGGGCGGGCGGCCTCCTGGGAGAAATCCTCCCCCGCCTCCTGGGCGATGGCGTTCACCCGGCGCGCGAAGTCGAAGAGATGGCCCAGCGCCAGGGCGGTGTTGAAGTCGTCGTCCATGGCCTCGGTGAAGCGCTCCTCGAACTCCGCGGCCGCCGCCTCCATCTCCCGCCGGGGGCCCTCCGGCCCGCCCGGGCGGGCCCGCTCCAGGCGAAGGCGCGTGTTGTAGAGGCGGTCGAGCCCCTTGCGCGCGTCGCGCATCACCTTGTCGGAGAAGTCCACCGGATGGCGGTAGAGGGTGCCCAGGAGAAAGAAGCGCACCACCTCGGCCGGCTGCTCGTCGAGGATGGCCTTGATGGTGAAGAAGTTGCCCTTCGACTTGCTCATCTTCTGGTGATTGATGTGGACCATCCCGTTGTGGACCCAGTAGCGCACCCAATCGTGCCCGTAGCAGCCCTCGCTCTGGGCGATCTCGTTCTCGTGATGGGGGAAGACCAGATCGTCCCCGCCGCCGTGGATGTCGAACCGCTCCCCCAGGTACTGCGTCGACATGACCGAGCACTCCAGGTGCCAGCCCGGCCGCCCCGGACCCCAGGGGCTGTCCCACTGCGGCTCGTCGGGCTTGGCCCCCTTCCAGAGGGCGAAGTCCAGCGGGTTGCGCTTCCCCTCGCCGGGCTCGATCCGCGCGCCCGCCTCGAGCTCATCGACGTTGCGGTTGGAGAGCTTGCCGTAGCCCGGGAAGCGGGAGATGTCGAAATAGACGTCCCCCCCCCCCTGGTAGGCGAGCCCGTTGTCCATCAGGCCCTGGATCATCTCGATCATCTCGGGGATGTGCTCGGTCGCCCGCGGCTCGGCGTCCGCGCGCCGCACCCCCAGCGCCCTCATGTCGGTGAAATACTCATCGATGAAGCGCTGGGTGAGCTCCTGGATCGGGATCTTGAGGCGCCGCGCCCGGGTGATGATCTTGTCGTCCACGTCGGTGAAGTTCACCACGTAGGTGACGCGAAAGCCGCGGTGCTCCAGATAGCGGCGGATGACGTCGAACACGATGGCGGCCCGGGCATGGCCCAGATGGCAGTGGTCGTAGACCGTCACCCCGCAGGCGTACATCCGCACGTGGCCGGGCTCGAGGGGCTCGAGGGCCTCCTTGCGGCGCGTGAGTGTGTTGTAAAGCTGAACGGCCACTAGCGCTCTCCCTGGAGGTCCGTTACGGGATTCGGTCCGATTCGGCGGGGTGCTCTCTCACTTTGGCGCCCGACTTTGTCACGCCGGGGGAAAGGCCGTCAAGACTCCCGAAGGGTGCACACCGCCTGGGCGGAGATGCCCTCCCCGCGGCCGGCGAAGCCGAGCCGCTCGCCCGTCGTGGCCTTCACGCTCACCGCCTCCTCCCCCAGACCGAGCGCCTCGGCGAGCCGGCGGCGCATCTCCCCCACGTGGGGGGCCAGCCGGGGCCGCTCGGCCACCACGACGGAGTCCACGTTGTAGGGGCGCAGCCCCCTCGCCGAGACCAGGGCCACCACCTCGCGCAGGAGCCCCAGGCTGTCCGCCCCCGCGTAGCGCGCGTCCGTGTCGGGAAAATGGGTCCCGATGTCCCCCAGGGCCGCGGCGCCGAGGAGGGCGTCGCACACGGCGTGGGTCAGCGCGTCGGCGTCGGAGTGGCCGGCCAGCCCCCGCTCGAAGGGGATCTCCACCCCGCCCAGGACGAGCCGGCGCCCCTCCTCGAGCCGGTGGA
>JAZGDQ010000133.1:0-3043 GCA_036477985.1 bacterium | reverse complement strand
CCCCGCCTGCCGCCAGACCCCCCCGAGCATCTTCTGGAAGCGGCGGGCGCGGCCGATGAACTCGGAGGAGCCGATGAGGACCGAGCCCACCGGACACCCCAGGCCCTTGGAGAGGCAGAAGCTCAGGCTGTCGCAGCGCAGGCCCCACTCCGCGGGGGGGATGCCCGAGGCCGAGGCGGCGTTGAAGATGCGCGCGCCGTCGATGTGGAAGGGAATCCCCCGCTCCCGGGCGAGGGCGTGGAGCGCGCCGAGCCCCTCGAGGGGGAAGACCTGCCCGCCCCCCGCGTTGTGGGTGTTCTCCGCCCACAGGAGGGCGGTGCGGGGGTTCATCGGGCCCTCGGGCCGGAAGGCGGCCTCGGCGGCCTCGCGGGAGAAGACGCCCCGTTCGGCCGGGACGAGGGCGAACTGCACGCCCGAGATCATGGCGGCGGCGTCCAGCTCGTTGCGGAGGGGGTGGCACCCGGCGTCGGAGATGATCTCATCGCCCGGCTGGGTGTAGGTCTTGATGGCGATCTGGTTCGCCATGGTGCCCGAGGGCACGAAGAGGGCCTTCTCCTTCCCGAAGAGGGAGGCGGCGCGCTCCTGGAGGGCGTTCACCGTGGGGTCTTCCCCCAGGGAGGAGTCGCCCACCTCGGCCCGGGTCATGGCCTCGCGCATGGCGGGGGTCGGGCGCGTGGCGGTGTCGCTCCTCAGATCGATCAACCGGCGGGTCATGCGGATCCTTGGGGAGGCGAACCCTTCATCAGGATTTCGGTTCGGGTTCCTGGTATTCGACGTCGTGGAAGTTTTCGACGGCCTGATAGACCTTCTCCTTGATGAAGATATCCACCAGCGCCGGGTCGAGATGCTGGTCCTTGACCTCGAACTTGAGAATCTGGATGGCTTTCTCGAGGGGCGCGGCCTTCTTGTAGGGCCGATCCGTCGCGGTGAGGGCGTCGAAAATGTCGCACACGCACATCATCTTGGACTGGAGGGTGATCTCCTCCTCCTTCAGTCCAAGGGGATAGCCCTCCCCGTTGAGCTTCTCGTGGTGGGCGTGGGCGATTTCGGGGACGCCGCGCAAATACCGCGTCCAGGGAATCTGGACGAGGAAGTTGTAGCTGTGGGAGGCGTGGGACTCGATCTCCTTCCGCTCCTCCGAGGTGAGATTTCCCCGCGTGAGAGTGAGGCAATTCAGCTCCTCGGGGGTGATGTAGGGCTGCTCGTTTCCGTCGAGGTCGATGTAGGTGAGGGTCCCGAGTTTCTCCAACTCGTCGAACTCCCCCTCCGGCATCATGGAGGGCACGTTCGAGCGGGTGACCAGATCGAGGTGAGCGCCCGCCTCCTCGAGCCGGGCGGCGAGCTCCTTTTGCAACTCCTTGACCTCCCCGTTCTTTCCCTCCATGGCCAAGCTGAGCATCTTCTCCTGGTATTCGGCCTGGATGGTCCGCCGAATCAGGTTGAAGCGGTTCTTCACCACCTCCATCTCCAAGGGGTAGAGCTTGTTCGCCTTGACGAGGACTTGCTCGCGGACGCCGATCTTGCCGAAGTCGTGGAGCAGCCCGGCGTAGCGCAGCTCCTTCATCTGCTCCTCGGTGAATCCGGTGTCGGAGTAGCGTCCCTCCGCCGTTTCGTGCACCGCCTGCGCCAGGGCGCAGGTGAGGTCGGTGACGCGCTCGGAGTGACCCGAGGTGACGGGGTCGCGCTGCTCGATCGCGTGCACGGAGGCCTTCACCAGCCCCTCGAAGGTCGCCTCGATGCTCTCGAGCAGCATGCTGTTGTCGAGGGAGACGGCGGCCTGGCTGGCGAGGGCGGAGATGATCTCCTCCAGCGACGGGTCGAAGGAGATGACCTCCCGCTCGGCGCTCTCGGGGTCGGAGATGCGGGCCTCGCTCGAGGACTTGGCGTTGATGAGCTGGAGGACGCCGGTGATGATGTTGTCGTGGTCCTTCATGGGGACGACGAGCATGGACTTGCTCCGGTAGTTCACGCTCTGATCGAAGCTCTTGTTGAAGCTGTACTCGACGGAGTCGGGGAGGTTGTAGACGTCCGGAATGTTCAGCGTCTCGCCCGTCACGGCGACGTAGCCGGAGATGCTCGCCGTGGTGGCGGGCATGGCGAACTCCTGGAAGGGGATGTCCTTCGAGTCGTTCTGGGTGTGCTTGAAGCGCAGGCTCCGCTCGCCGTCCTCGCTCTCCTCCACGAGATAGAGGCTGCCCGCGTCGGCGTTCGTCAGCTCCCGGCTCCGCGTCAGGATGAGGTCGAGGAGGCGGTGGAGGTTCTTCTCGGCCGAGAGCGCGATTCCGATCTGGGTGAGGTTCTCCAGGTTCCGGGAGATGGAAAGGCGCTGGGCCCGCTCCTGGTGGGAGGAGTAGCGCGAGACCGAGTGCCGGAAGGCGCCCAGGAGGGCGAGCAGGAGGGAGGAGCGGTTGAAGGGCTTCTGGAGAACGCCCGAGACATACACGGCGAAGGCCGCGTCGGGGACGGTCCCGGCCTCCCCCTCGGCCGAGACGTAGACGGCCGCCAGGGGGGCGGGCGCCTTGGCGAGCTCCTCGAGACGGCGAAGGCCCTCCTCTCCGGCGAGGCGCTGGTCGAGCAGGACGATGGTGAGCGCCCCCTCCTGGGGGGCGAGCTCGGTGAGCGATTCGATGGACTTGAGGGAGAGGCCCTTTTCGCGCAAGAAGTCGGCGCACTCCTCCAGCCTTGTGTCCGGGGAGTGGCATACGATCTTGGGAAACCTGGACTCGGGGCCGTCCGCTTCTCCCATGGACTGGAACGGCTGATCCGCCTGCATCGCGCACCCTCTGCCGCTTTCGGTGTGGTCCCGAGATGGAGAGCCGGGATGGAGTCGGGTTTCCATCACTATTGTCTTTTCGAGTGCGTTATCATTTTCTCACAACGGCGAGGAAGATGCCATATGTGCAATTCGTGTCCCGGGGGGCCTTGGGGACGGGCGGGCGCCGGTTTTCTCTCATTTTGAGAGGGTGATTTGGAAAATTCACCGTTTTCCCCCGGCCACGCCGCCCGGGCGCGGCGCTACCAGATGCGCCGCCTCGGCCTCGGA
>JAZGDQ010000132.1:0-2096 GCA_036477985.1 bacterium | reverse complement strand
GATAGGGTGATTGTCGTCCGGCGGCCGGCCGCGCCGAGAGGGGGGGCGGCCGGCCGCGGCTGGCTGTATCGCTAAATCGCCTCCTCGCCCCGCTCGCCGGTGCGAATGCGAATCGCATCCTCCACAGGCACCACGAAGATCTTTCCGTCGCCAATGCGGCCCGTGCTCGCCGCCTGGCTGATCGCGTTCACCGCGGTCGCCACGAGGTCGTCGGGGACGACGACCTCGAGCTTCACCTTGGGCAGCAGGTCGACGACGTACTCGGCACCCCGGTAGAGCTCGGTGTGGCCCTTCTGGCGGCCGAAGCCCTTGACCTCGGTCACCGTCATGCCCGCGACGCCGGCCGCGCCGAGCGCCGACTTCACCTCCTCGAGCTTGAAGGGCTTGATGATGGCTGTGAGAAGACGCATGGAAAAGCCTCCTGCTTGACGGGTTGGGAGGATAAAAGGGTTCTCGCCCGGCCCCCGCCCCTCCCGCCGGCGGAGCCGCCCCGCGCGGACGTTCCGCCTCCGGGGGGACCTTAGATTGTCGTATATCAGAGGAATATTTCGAGTAAGTTACAGGGATGTTTCATTTGGTCGAATCCCCCTGCAATAAATCCCCCCCCCGCGAATCTGCGCGAATTTCCTGCAGTCCGGTTTCCCGCCGCCTCCTCTACATTTCTCCCGGAAATCAGCCGCCGGCGTCGGTCGCGGGCCTCCGGGCGGAGGACGCGGGCCGCCGGGCGGCGGGCGCTTGGCGGCGCGGTGCCGGGGGAGGGGGGAATTTGGGACGCGGGGGCGGAAAGCCGATGTTCCCCTTCCTGGAGCGAATCTCCGGGGGGCGGGCGGAGTTCGCCGAGCGGACCCTCTCCCTCCCGGCCTTCCTGGAGGGGGAGATCCTGACCGACGGCGGCCCCTTCACCTTCGAGGGGCGCGAGCCGCTGCGCGAGGTGGTGGCGCACCTGGACGAGATCCTCCGCCTGGGCCTGCCCGAGCGGACGGTGAGCGTCCTCAAGGGAACCCAGATCGGGATGACCACCATCGCCGTCGGCCTCGCCCTCTACTGCGCCGCCGTGCGCCGGCTGAACGTGGGCTACTTCCTCCCCGATCAGGATTTCGCCAACCGCTTCGACGACACCCGGGTGCGCCCCGCCATCCGCAGCCGCCGCCTCGCGCGCTCCCTGCGCGACGGCGCCTACAAGGGCGCCTCCCCCAAGGGGCTGAAGGAGTTCCCCGGGCGCGACGGCTCGCGCTTCCTCTACATCCTGGGCCTGCGCGACATGGGGAACGCCATCTCCCTCCCCCTCGACGTCCTCATCCGCGACGAGGTGGACGACCTCCCGCCCGAGAACCTCAAATGGTCGAACGACCGGCTCGACGCCTCCCGCCTCGGCCTCACGGTGAACCTCGCCATGGGCCGGACCCCGGGCCAGGGCATTCACGAGATGTACGAGCGCGGGGAGCGGCGGGTGTGGCGGGTCGGCTGCGCGGCCTGCGGGCGCGAGACCGTCCTCGAGGAGGAGTGGCCCGGAATCCTCCGGGCGGAGGGCGCGGAGGAGGAGGAGAAGGGGAAGAAGGGGCGCCTCCTCGCCTGCCCCGGCTGCGGGGGCTCCCTCGCCCGGTCGGCGGGCCGGTGGGCGCCCCAGTCCCCGGGGGCCGGGGCGCGGAGCTACCGCGTCTCCCAGCTCGCGGTGGGGGCGATCCGCCTCGAGCGCATCGCGGCGAAGTGGGAGGAGGCGCGCGGGCCGGGCGATCAGGCCAAGTTTCGCTGCTCCTGCCTCGGCATGCCCGACGCGGGCGAGATGCAGCCCGTCGGGGCCGGCCTCCTGCGCCGCCTGCGCGAGGCCGCGCCCTACGCCATGGCCTTCGTCCCGAGCTCAGGCCGAGGGGAGGAGGCGGAGGAGGCGGGAGGCCTGAGGGCGGCGGCGGCCCGGGCGGGGTCGGCGCCCCAAGCGGGGTCGGCGGGATGAGCGCGCCCCCCCGCTTTTGCGGAATCGACACCGGGGACACCTGCTGGCTCGCCGTCCGCGAGGCCGCCGGAAAGGGAGGAGGAGGAAGAGAGGAAGGGAGGAGGAAGCGCGCCCTTTCCGCCTCCGCCCAATCCGTCCCGCCTCC
>JAZGDQ010000131.1:0-11620 GCA_036477985.1 bacterium | reverse complement strand
CCGGGTCCTCAACCCGGGATGCGGTCCCGCGCGTCCTCCTCCTGCCAGGCGTTCTCCACGTAGATCGTCCGCGCGGCGTCGCGGTTCGGGCAGTTCCCGTAGGTGAAGATGAGTTCGGCGTCCTCGGTTTCGCTCGGGTTGAAGAGGCCGTGAATCTCGCCTGCCGCGGCGTAGATGAAGGTTCCGGGCTGGACGGTGTGCTCCTCCTTCTCCTCCCCCATCCAGACGACGATGGGGCCGCGAAGGATGTAGAACGTCGCGTCGCAGACGTGGTAGTGGCGCTGGTTCCTCCCCTGGGGGGGGATGATGGTGCGCCCCATGGTGATGGTCTGGGAGCCGACCGTGTGGCTGTCCACCCCCCAGGCGATGATGAGGGGCGGCTCGTACTTCTTGTCCACCTCGATGGCGGTGGAGTCGATCAGGGCCCAGCGTTTCTTGGTTTCGGGTTTGGCGCCCATTCCGCTCCTCATGTGGATAAAGTGGCGGGTTCGCTTGCCCCGCGAATGAATTCCGCTCTCCGAGCCGCCCAAATTAGCCCCCCTGCGGCCCTCCTGGCAAGCGGGCGGGGGCCCTCCGTTGACGGGCGAGGCGGGGAGTCCTTAGACTTCCCCCCGGTTCGAGGCGGGATGGATATCCCAGAGCCCGCCGGCCGGTCTCCGCCCGCGGCGGAAAAAAAGGGGCGCTTTGTTCTCCTCCGATTTTCTCCAGCAGCTCGTCATCGCCATACCCGCCATCCTGCTGGCCCTCACCTTCCACGAGGTGGCCCACGGGTGGATGGCCAACAAGCTGGGCGACCCGACCGCCCGCCTCCTGGGGCGACTGAGCCTGAACCCCCTCGTCCATCTGGACCCGATGGGGACGCTCGCCTTCGTCATCTCGATGTCGGCGGGGGTGGGGTTCGGCTGGGCCAAGCCCGTCCCGGTCGACCCGCGCAACTTCGCCCGCCCGCGGCGGGACATGATGTGGGTGGCGCTCGCGGGGCCGGCGACGAACTTCATCCTGGCGATCGCGACCCTCCTCCTCCTCATCCAGATGCTGCGGTTCGGCCTCCACTTCGGGATGGTCGGGCGGCCCCTCGCCCTCATGCTCAAGGCGAGCTTCGTGATCAACACGGCGCTTGCGGCCTTCAACCTCATCCCCATCCTCCCCTTCGACGGCGGGCGGATCCTGAACGGGCTGCTCCCCCCGCGCCTCGCCTGGCGCTACTCCCAGTCCGAGCGCTACGGGTTTTTCATCGTCCTGGGTTTGCTTTTCCTGGGCTGGCTGCACAAGATCATGCTGCCGATTTTCGGGGCGCTCCTGGCGGCCGAGCAGGCTGTGGTGGAAAACATTCTGAATCTGCTCGGCCTCTCCTGAGGGAGGTGGCGGCCCGCCCAGGGCCGCCCAGGCCGACCGGGGCCGCCCTGGGCCGCCCGGGCGCAATTGGCGCTCCTTGAAGGAAGGGCCGAGGAAGACGATGGCGGACGGAAAGGAAGAACCGAAGAAGGTGCGCTTCCTCTCCGGGGTGCAACCCTCCGGGAGGCTCCACCTGGGGAACTACTTCGGCGCCCTTCGGCAGCACATCGCCCTCCAGGAGGAGGGGGAGGCCTTCTACTTCATCGCGAACTACCACGCGATGACCACCGTCCGGGACCGCGGGGAGATGGAGAGCCAGGTCCGCGGCGTCGCCCTCGACTACCTGGCCCTGGGCCTCGACCCGAAGCGCGCCGTCTTCTTCCGCCAGTCGGACGTGCCCGAGGTGGCCGAGCTCGCCTGGATGCTCTCGTGCGTGACGGCCAAGGGCCTCCTCGACCGCGCGACCTCCTACAAGGAAAAGGTGCAGCGGGGCGTCGAGGCCTCGATGGGCCTGTATTACTACCCGGTGCTCATGGCGGCCGACATCCTCATCTACCGCTCCACCGTGGTGCCCGTCGGGGAGGATCAGGTTCAGCACGTCGAGATGACCCGGGACATGGCGCATCACTTCAACGCGGCCTACGGGGAGATCTTCCCGCTCCCGGCCCACCGCCTCGACGCGGGGGCCAAGGTGCCGGGTCTGGACGGCCAGAAGATGAGCAAGAGCTACGGCAACACCATCGAGATATTCGAGGAGGGAAAGGCGCTGCGCAAGCGGGTGATGTCCATCGTCACCGACTCGACCCCCCTCGAGGCGCCCAAGGACCCGGACGGCTGCAACGTCTTCGCCCTCTACCGCCTCTTCGCCGCCGAGGATGAGATCGAGGAGCTGCGCGGGCGCTACCGCTCCGGCGGGTTCGGGTACGGGGAGGCGAAGAAGATGCTCCTCGAGAAGATCAACGACCACTTCGGGCCCCACCGCGAGGAGCGCAAGCGGCTCGAGAAGGATCCGGGCTACGTCGAGTCCGTCCTGGCCGAGGGCGGCGCCCGCGCGAGGGCCGAAGCCCAGGCGACCATGCGGATGGTGCGCGAAGCCGTGGGGTTCCCCTCCGGCCCGGCTCCGGCGGCCGGGCGGTAAGAGAGTGAGATGACGACCGACTACAAGAAGCTGCTCAACCTTCCCAAGACCGCCTTTCCCATGAAGGCGAACCTCGCCCAGCGCGAGCCCGAGCGGCTCGCGGCCTGGGAGGAGGCGGAGATCTATTCGAAGATGCGCGCCGCCGGGGAGGGGCGCAAGAAGTACATCCTCCACGACGGCCCCCCCTACGCGAACGGCCACATCCACATGGGGACGGTGCTCAACAAGATCCTCAAGGACCTGGTGGTCAAGTCGAAGCAGATGTCGGGCTTCGACGCCGTATACGTCCCCGGCTGGGACTGCCACGGCCTGCCCATCGAGCACCAGGTGGACAAGGATCTGGGGCGGCGGCGCTTCGAGGTGGACCCGATCGAGAAGCGGAGCATGTGCCGCGCCTATGCCGAGAAATACATCGATATCCAGCGCGAGGAGTTCAAGCGGCTCGGGGTCTTCGGCGACTGGGGGCGGCCCTACCTCACCATGAACCACGGCTACGAGGCGGCCATCGTCCGCGAGCTGGCCCGGTTCATGGAGAAGGGGAGCGTCTACCTGGGCCTCAAGCCCGTCCACTGGGCCCCGGGCCTGCGCACCGCCCTGGCCGAGGCCGAGGTCGAGTACCAGGACGTCACCACCCAGAGCATCTACGTGCGCTTCCCCCTCGCCGCCGAGCAGGCGGCCGCCTGGGAGGAGAAGATTCCCGCCCTGCGGGGCGCGCTCTCGGGCGGGCCGGCGAGCGTCCTCATCTGGACGACCACCCCCTGGACCCTCCCGGCGAACCTGGCCCTGGCCTTCAACCCCGGCCTCGAGTACGGCGTCTTCCGCGCGGGGGAGGAGACCCTCATCTTCCACGAGCGCTTCCTCCCCGGCCTCGCCGAGCTGGGCGCGGCCGAGGCGGGCGGGGAGCGGCCCGCCTTCGAGAAGACCGCCTCCTTCATGGGGCGGGAGGCCGAGGGGCTCGCGGCGCGCCATCCCTGGATCGACCGCGACCCGGCCGTCGTCCTCGCCGATTACGTCTCCCTCGAGCAGGGGACCGGGGTCGTCCACACCGCGCCGGGCCACGGGCGGGAGGACTACGAGACGGGCCTCAAGTACGGCCTCGAGGTGTACAGCCCGGTGGACGACGACGGGCGCTTCACCCCCGAGGTGGAGCACTTCGCGGGCGAGGGGGTCTTCGACGCCGATCCGAAGATCATCGCTCTCCTGCGCGAGCGGGGGATGCTCTTCGCCGTCGAGGACTATCCTCACCCCTATCCGCACGATTGGCGGAGCCACCGGCCCACCATCTTCCGGGCCACCCCGCAGTGGTTCATCTCGATGGAGCACGGCGATCTGCGCCGCCGCGCCCTGGAGGAGATCCGCCGGGTGGCGTGGATTCCTCCCTGGGGGGAGGAGCGCATCTACGGGATGGTGGAGAACCGGCCCGACTGGTGCATCTCCCGCCAGCGCGTCTGGGGCGTCCCCATCGCGGCCTTCCACTGCGAGGGGTGCGGCCACACCGTCATCGACCCGAAGGTGGCCCACGCCGTGGCGGACATGATGGAGGAGGCGGGGGCCGACATCTGGTTCGAGAAGGAGGCCGGGGAGCTGCTCCCCGCCGGCTACGCCTGCCCCTCCTGCGGCGGGGGCGCCTTCCGCAAGGAGATGGACATCCTCGACGTGTGGTTCGACTCGGGGGTGAGCCAGGCGGCCGTCCTCGAGAAGCGCCCCGAACTCACCTGGCCCTCGGACATGTACCTCGAGGGGAGCGATCAGCACCGCGGCTGGTTCCACAGCTCCCTCCTCGCCGCCGTCGGGGTGCGCGGGACGGCGCCCTACCGCGAGGTGCTCACCCACGGCTACGTCGTGGACGGCAAGGGCCGCAAGATGAGCAAGAGCCAGGGCAACGCGATGGCGCCCGGGGAGATCATCAAAAAGTACGGGGCCGAGGTGCTTCGCCTCTGGGTGGCGGGGGAGAACTACCGGGAGGACATCCGCGTCTCCCAGGAGATCCTCACGCGCCTGACCGAGGCCTACCGCCGGGTGCGCAACACCTGCCGCTTCCTCCTGGGCAACCTTCGCGACTACGAGGCCTTCGACCCCGCCGCCGATCTCGTCCCCCTGCCCGAGCGGCCCGACATCGACCGCCTCATCGTGTGCCGCCTCGACCGGCTCATCGAGCGCGTGCGGAAGGCCTACGATGAGTATGAGTTCCACCTCGTCTTCCACGCGCTGAACAACTTCTGCTCGGTCGATCTTTCGGCCTTCTACCTCGACGTGATCAAGGACCGCCTCTATATCTCCCTGCCCGACGGCGCCGACCGCCTCGCCGGGCTGAGCACGCTGCACGAGATCCTCGACGTCCTCCTCCGCCTCATGGCCCCCATCCTCAGCTTCACGGCCGAGGAGGCCTACCAGCTCACCCCGCGCCTCCACGGCGAGAGCGTCCACCTGGCCCCCTTCCCCGAGACGAGCGCCGAGCGGCGCGGCCCGGAGGTCGAGGCGGCCTGGGAGCCCCTCCTGCGCGTGCGCGGGGAGGCCCTCAAGGCGCTCGAGGCGGTCCGCCAGGGGCTGGGCCGGGGCCAGGGCAACTCCCTCAACTTCGAGGTGCGCCTCTTCGCCCCCGCCGCCCTGCGCGAGGCGCTCCTCCCGCTCGAAGCCAAGATGGAGGACGCCTTCATCGTCTCGCGGGCGGGCCTCGCCCCGGCCGGGGAGGCGCCGCCCGAGGGCGCCTTCCGGAGCGAGGAGATCGAGGGCCTCGCCGTCGAGGTGCGCGAGGCGAAGGGAAAGAAGTGCGCCATGTCCTGGAAGATCACCGAGGACGTGGGCGCCGACCCGCGCTTCCCCGATCTCTCGGCCCGCTGCGCCCGGATCGCGGCGAAATCGCTGTTGTGACCGCCCGCCCGGGAATCAGCGCTTTCTTCCTCGCCGGGGGCCTGCTCGCCCTCGCCGATCAGGCGATCAAGCGGCTCGTCACGGCGAACTTCGTCCTCGGGGAGAGCCTGGCCCTCATCCCCGGCTTCCTGAGCCTCACCTACATCCGGAACCGGGGGGGCGCCTTCGGCATCTTCACCGGCTTCCCCCCCATGTGGGGGCGGCTCTTCTTCGTCGCGGCCACCCTGGCCGCCCTCGTCTTCGTCTACTACCTCTACCGCTACAAGCCGCCCGAGAGCGCCTACGGGCGCCTCGCCCTCGTCCTGATCTTCGGCGGCGGGCTGGGGAACCTGGTGGACCGGGTCCTCCTCGGCGAGGTGGTCGATTTCGTCGACGTCTACCTGGGGAGCCACCACTGGCCCGCCTTCAACCTGGCCGACTCGGGCATCAGCGTCGGGGTCGTCCTCCTCGCCCTGGACGTCATCCGAAGGCCGGGCGATTAGGCCCGCCCGGCGGGGAGGCGCGTGCGATGGCAGCGGATCGGATGTCCGCCGGAGGGAACGGCGAGTCCTTCGTGGGCGCCGCCGTCACGGCGCGCGGGTACGCCCGCTGGCGGCTGGTGAAGTCCAGCATCTTCTGGGGGGTGGTGGCCGCGATGAGCCTCCTGGCGGGCTCCTGGGGGGGACTCCTCCTCTGGCCGGCGGGGGCGGGGCTCGCGGCCGCCGTCTGGATGGGGGGCCGGACGCTGAGCGACCTCATGGAGGAGCCCCTCCCCTTCGAGGGCCGGGTGGCCGAGCGGCGGACCTCGCGCCTCTGGGACCGGCTCATCTTCCGGGAGGAGCGCTTCTACCTGCGCATCGAGCGGCCCCCCGACTTTCGTCCCCTCACCCTCGGGACGGGGCGGACCGTCGCCCCCGGCTGGTTCCTCGCCGCCCGGGGCTACCACGATCTGGTGGAGGCGGGGGATGAGGTGCGCGGCGCCCTCCACCGCCGCACCCGCCTCATCGCCTCCCTCGTCAAGACCCGCGGGGGCGGAGGCCAGGGCGGGAGCGGGAGCCAGGGCGGGGGCGGGGCCCGTGGCTGAGGCCGAGCGCTTCTCCTTGGTGTGCGAGGCGGGCGCCCCGCGGCTGGACGCCTTCCTCGTCGACCGCCTTCCCCATCTCTCCCGCTCGCGCCTCCAGGCCCTCATTCGCACGGGCCGGGTGCGGGTGGATGGCGCGCCGCCGGCCAAGACGGGCCAGTCCCTTGCGCCCGGCGCGCGGATCGAGGTGGAGATCCCCCCGCCCTCGCCCTCGGGCCTCGCCGCCGAGGACATCCCCCTCGACGTGCGCTTCGAGGACGCCCACCTCCTCGTGGTGAACAAGCCGCCCGGCGTGGTCGTCCACCCCGGGGCCGGACGGCGGAAGGGCACCCTGGCGGCGGCGCTCCTCCACCACTGCCGGGGCGCGCTCTCGGGGATCGGCGGCGTCGAGCGGCCCGGCATCGTCCACCGCCTCGACAAGGACACCTCGGGCCTCCTCATCGTCGCCAAGTCCGACCCCGCCCACCGCCGCCTCTCCGCCGACCTCAAGGCGCGGCGCATCCGCCGCGGATACCTCGCCCTCGTGCGCGGCTCCCCGGATCGGGAGGAGGGAACGGTGGACGCCCCCATCGGCCGCCACACCGTCCACCGCTCCGAGATGGCCGTCCGCAAAGGGGGGAGGCGGGCCGTGACCCGCTACCGGGTGCGCGAACGCTTCGTGGGGGCGGCCCTCCTCGAGGTCTCCCTCGAGACCGGGCGGACGCATCAGATCCGGGTCCACCTGCGCCACATCGGCCTCCCCGTCCTGGGGGATCCGGTCTACGGCGCGGCGCGGCTTCCGAGTTGGCGGCGCGGCGGCCCCCGCCTGGCCGAGGGGAGCGGCGTCCCCATCGCGCGTCAGGCGCTCCACGCCTTCCGCCTGCACTTCCCCCACCCCATCTCGGGGGAGGCCAAGGCGTTCGAGGCCGGCCCGCCCGAGGATTTCCTGGCCGCCCTGGCGGCGCTTCGGGAGGGCGCCTAGAGCAGCTTTCCGCCTCCCTCTTTCCTCCCCTCCTCCCTTGCTCCTCCCTTCGCGGGTGTGCCATAAGCCAAGGGGGACGGGGGTTCCCCGCCCGCCGCCTCGGCGGGCGCGAGAGCGCTCCGCCTCATTCCCGAAACGATTCCGGGTTCCGCACGGGACCTCCATCCGAGAGGTGAAGACGAATGCGAGATGTCGTCATCCTGAGCAGCGTTCGCACGGCGGCCGGCGGCTTCGGGGGCTCGCTCAAGGGGTTCACGGCGCCCGACCTCGGGGTGCAGGCCGCGAAGGAGGCCATCCGCCGCTCGGGGGTCGCGCCCGAGCGCTTCGATGAGGCGATCTTCGGCAACGGGTGGCAGGCCGGGGTGGGGCCGAACTCGGCGCGCATCATCACCCTCGGGGCCGGGCTGCCCGACGAGGTGCCCGCCTACACCGTCAACAAGCGCTGCGGGTCGAGCCTCAAGGAGGCCGCCCTGGGCGCCCAGGCCATCCGCGCCGGCGACGCCGACGTCGTCCTCGCCGGGGGGGCCGAGAGCACGACCAACGTGCCCTACATCCAGCAGGGGGCGCGCTGGGGGAACCGCTTCGGCAACGCCGAGTTCCTCGACCTCATCTACAAGGACGGCTACATGTGCCCGCTGGCGGGCGAGCTGATGGGGATCACGGGCGAGAACCTGGCCGAGCGCTACAACGTCACCCGCGAGGAGCAGGACGAGTTCGCCCTCCAGAGCCAGGAGAAGGCCGCCGCCGCCATCGAGGCGGGCAAGTTCGCCGAGGAGACGGTGGCCGTCGAGGTTCCGGGCCGAAAGGGCGAGGTCACGGTTTTCGACCGGGACGAGACGCCCCGCGGGGGCCTCACCCTCGAGAAGCTCGCCCGCCTCAAGCCCGTCTTCGCCGAGGGGGGCTCGGTCACGGCCGGGAACTCCTGCTGCCAGGCGGACGCGGGCTCGGCCCTCGTCCTCGCCGCCCGCGAGCGCGCCGAGGAGCTGGGCGCGAAGCCCATCGCCCTCCTGCGCGGCTACGCCTCGACCGGCGTCGCGCCCAAGTTCATGGGCCTGGGTCCGGTCACGGCCATCCCCAAGGCCCTCGCGCGGGCGGGCCTCTCCCTCGAGGACATGGACCTCATCGAGGTGAACGAGGCCTTCGCCGCCCAGGTCATCTCGGTCGAGCGCGAGCTGAAGTGGGACCGGCGGAAGCTCAACGTCCACGGCGGCGCCATCGCCCTGGGCCACCCCGTCGGGGCCACCGGGGCGAAGCTCATCGCCACCTGCCTGAGCGCGCTCGCCCAAAGGGGGGAGGAGCTCGGGGTGGCGAGCGCCTGCATCGGCGGCGGCCAGGGGGTGGCGGTCGTCCTCCAGCGGGTGGCCTGAATATCGCAGCCGGGCGCCCGCCGCGGCGGGGGGGGCGCCGGAAAGGGGAGCGCGTGATGGAAGTTCGCAAGGCAATGGTGGCGGGCGCGGGCGCGATGGGCGCGGGCATCGCCCAGCTCTTCGCCCAGAGCGAGATCCCCGTCGTCCTCACCGACGTGAGCGAGGAGATCGTCGTCAAGGCCGTCGCCGGCCTCGAGCGGCGCCTCGCCGGCCGCGTCGAGCGGGGCAAGATGACCTCCGAGGACAAGGACGGCATCCTCGGCCGCATCGAGCCGGGAACGGGCGCCGCGGGAGCCGCCGGGGCCGACGTGGTCGTCGAGGCCGCCTTCGAGGACATGGCGGTGAAGAAGGAGCTGCTCGCCGCCCTCGATGAGGCCGCGCCCGAGCGGGCGATCTTCGCCTCCAACACCACCTCCCTCTCCATCTCCGAGATGGCGGCGGCCACCTCCCGGCCCGACAAGGTGGTGGGGATGCACTTCTTCAACCCGCCCGTCGTCATGAAGCTCGTCGAGGTGATGCCGGGAATCGCCACCTCGCCCGAGACGGTCGAGGCGGTCCAGTCCCTCGCGCGGCGGCTGGGCAAGGAGCCCGTCCTCGCGCGCTTCGACAGCCCGGCCGGCATCGGGAGCCGCGTCCTGGCCGGGCTGCTGAACGAGGCGGTCGAGGTCCTCGCCCAGGGGCTGGCCTCGGCCGAGGACATCGACAAGGCGATGAAGCTGGGGGCGGGGCTGCCGATGGGCCCCCTCGAGCTGATCGACCTGATCGGGGTGGACATCCACCTCGCCAAGACCGAGACGCTCCACCGCGAGCTGGGCGATCAGCGCTACCGGCCCAACTTCCTGCTCAAGAAGATGGTGCGCGCCGGCCACCTGGGGCGGAAGAGCGGCCGCGGGTTCTTCACCTACGGGGACTGAGGCGCGCCGCCCGGGGGAGGGGACGATGGATTTCGAGCTCAACGAGACCCAGCGCCTCCTCAAGGAGACGGTGGCCGAGTTCACCCGGCGGCGGATCGTCCCCGTCGCGCGCCAGAACGACATCGAGGAGCGTTTTCCCGCCGACATCGTGAAGGAGATGGGCGAGCTCGGCTTCTTCGGCGGCACCATTCCCGAAGCGTACGGCGGGGCGGGGCTCGACTACGTCTCCTACGCCGTCCTCATGGAGGAGATCAGCAAGGGGTGCAGCTCGGTCCGCACCGTCCTCTCGGTGCAGCTCTCCCTCGTCGCCGCGCCCATCCTCCAATGGGGGAGCGAGGAGCAGAAGCGAAAACACCTGCCCAAGCTCGCCGCCGCCGAATGGCTCGGCTGCTTCGGCCTCACCGAGCCCGACGCGGGCTCCGACGCCCAGCACATCAAGACCTTCGCCGAAAAGACCGCGGACGGCTGGCGCCTCAACGGGAGCAAGATCTGGATCAGCAACGGGGGGGTGGCCCAAGTCGCCCTCATCATCGTCCAGACCGACCGGGAGAACCCGCGGCGGATGGCCGCCTTCCTGGTGGAGACCGACACGCCCGGCTTCTCCTCCCGGGACATTCACGGGAAGCTGGGCCTTCGCTCCTCGAACACGGCCGAGCTCATCCTGGACGGGGTGGAGGTTCCCGATTCGGCCATGCTCGGCGGGGTGGGGGACGGCTTCAAGGTGGCGATGAGCGCCCTCGACTGCGGGCGCCTCTCGGTGGGGGCGGCCTGCGTCGGCATCGGGCAGGCCTCGCTCGACGCCTCGGTCGCCTACGCCCGCGAGCGCCACTCCTGCGGCAAGCCCATCGCCGCCCATCAGATGGTCCAGGACATGATCGCCCGCATGGCGGTGGACATCGAGGCGGCCCGCCTCCTCGTCTACCGGGCGGCCGAGCTGAAGAACGCGGGCGAGCCGAGCGCGCGCGAGACCTGCATCGCCAAATACTTCGCCAGCGAGATGGCCCAGCGCTGCGCGAACGACGCCATCCAGGTGCACGGGGGGATGGGCTACAGCAACGAGTACCCGGTCGAGCGCTACATGCGGGATGCGCGGGCGGCGACCATCTACGAGGGGACGAGCCAGATCCAAAAGCTCATCATCTCGGGCTTTGAGACCGGGATTCGCGCCATCGGCTAAGGGAGGGGGCTCCCCGGTGCCGGGCGGGAGCCGTTAAGCTGTTGATATTATAGGTATTTCGGTGATTTTCCGGCGCTCCGCCCCCTCCCCCCGGGAATTCTTTCTTGAAATTCTCCCCGAGAAGCGGTAAGCCTCGGAATCTCGCGGCATATTGAGCGTTTCCGCATCGAGGACCCCATGACGGAGGCCGAAGGACCCGCCCGGCGGACGCCCCTCTACGAGAGGCATCTTGCCGCCGGGGCGAAGATGGTTCCCTTCGCCGGCTTCGAGATGCCCGTCCAGTACACGGGCGTCATCGAGGAGCACCACGCCGTGCGGCGCGCGGCCGGGCTCTTCGACGTGAGCCACATGGGGGAGTTCGACGTCGAGGGGCCCGGGGCCGGCGCCTTTCTCCAGCGCCTCCTCTCGAACAACCTCAAGCGCCTCGAAGTGGACCGGGTGATGTACACCGTCATGTGCCGCGAGGACGGGGGCATCGTCGACGACCTCACCGTCTACCGCCGGGGGGAGAACCGCTACGTGGCGGTCGTCAACGCGGCGAACATCGAGAAGGACTTCGAGTGGATGTCCTCCCGAAAGAAGGGGGACTGCGAGCTGCGCGACGCGAGCGAGGAGACGGGGCTGCTCGCCCTCCAGGGCCCGTGCGCGGAGGAGATTCTGGCGCGCTTCATCCCGGGGGGCGGCGATCTCGGCGAGATTCCCTACTACGGGGCCCAGCTTCGGGAGGTCGCCGGCCGGGAGGCGCTCGTCTCGCGCACGGGCTACACCGGGGAGGACGGCTTCGAGCTCTACTGCGC
>JAZGDQ010000130.1:0-7235 GCA_036477985.1 bacterium | reverse complement strand
AGTCAGGTTCCATCGGCGACCTCGTCGCAAAATGAGAAAACCTCGGCGGAAATATACCACATCGTCCGCCCCCCGCCAGCCCGGCTCCACCTCCCGGCGGAAGGCGGCTCCCTCGGCAGGAGGTGGCTCCCTCGTAAGAGGGAGCCCCGCCCTCCGGCGCGGGGAGGTTTCGCTTGCGGACCGGCCGCCCGGGGCGGATATTTTCGGAGGGGCGGCGGGCTCCGCCCCGGATTCATCCCCGGCGCATGGAGGGGAGGCGCCTCCAAGCGGCCGCGCCGGTTTGAGGGCGCCCGGAATGGGGGAGAAGCGGCTTGTACACGGCGACGAAGGATCTGGCTCTTCCGACCACCATCACCGGCTCGCTGCCCCGGCCCGGGTGGTTCAAGGAGAATTTCGCGGGAAGGCCCTTCCGCGTCGCCATGGCCGACATGAATTTCCGGGAGCAGTACCTGGACAACGTCTCCTGCGTCATCCGCGATCAGGAGCGCGCCGGGCTCGACATCGTCACCGACGGGGACGCGCGCTTCGACACCGAGGTGGGCGGGCGCTCCTGGGTGGGCTACGTCGTCGAGCGCCTCGGCGGCTTTTCGGGCTACGAGACCTCGCGCGCCCACGCCAGCTGGGGCGGCTCGGTTCCGGGCGAGATCATGTACGAGGTGCTCGAGGCCCGCATGCTCCCCCGGGTGACGGGGAAGGTGAGCGGGGGGCCGCTCGAGTACGCCCAGATGTGGCGCGCCGCCCAGCAGCTGACCGACAAGCCCGTCAAGTTCGGCTCGATCAGCGCCGACTGCCTCGAATCGATCGTCGGCAACGATTTCTACGCGGACAGGAAGGAGCTGATCCTCGACCTGTGCGACGTCATGCGGGAGGAGTTCCACCGCCTCGCCGACTCGGGCTGCGCGGTGTTTCAGGTCGAGGAGCCCTGGGTCCACCGGTTCGACTTCCACGGCGAGGACAGCGAGATGTCGATGGAGTTCTACGTCGAGGCCTTCAACCGCAGCGTCCGGGGGCTGCGCGATAAGCTCGAGCTGTGGTGCCACACCTGCTGGGGAAACCCGGCCCAGCAGCGCTTCTACGACTCCCACAAGAGCTACGCGCCCGCCCTCGAGTTCATGAACGCGCTCGACGTGGACGTCCTCACCTTCGAGTGCGCCAGCACGGGGGGGATGGACCTGGACGCCATCGGCGCGAAGATCACCCGGCCCAAGATCGCCATCGGCGTCGTCGACCACCGGAACCTCCAGGTGGAGCGCCCCGAGCAGGTCGCCGCCCTCATCCGCAAGGCGCTCGAGACCATCCCTCCCGAGCGGCTCTGCATCTCGACCGACTGCGGCTTCGGGCGCGAGGGGATGAGCCGGCGCCACGCCTTCTACAAGATGGTGGCCCTCGCGCGGGGGACGAACATGGTCCGCAAGGAGCTGGGAATTCCCGAGGCGCGCATCCCGGCGACGGAGGACAAATTCACCCTCGCCGAGTAGAAGCGCCTCCGCTTCCCTCCCTCCGCTTCCCCGATACCTCCGCCCGCCGGCCGATCGGGCGCCGGGACGCCCTGGGGGCGCCCGAATCAGCCTCCCCCGCGCCGGAGCCCGCCCTGGCGGAGCCCGAGAGAAACGGGGGCGTCCCCCCGGGGCCGCGCACCCTCTCGGCCAAGGGGAAGATTCTCGTCATCGACGCCGACCCAGAGGATTTGGAGTCCGTCGCGGCCTCTCTCACCCTCCAGGACAACACCGTCCTCCGGGCGTCGGACGGGGAGGAGGGCCTCGCCCTGGCCGAGCGCGTCGGCGCCCTCCTGCGGCGGACCGAGGCGGCCAACCGCACGAAGCGGGAGCGCTAAAAGACCATCAAGCACCTGGCGGAGAAGGCCATGCGCAAGGGCGCGATCATCTTCTCGCGCCACCTGCCCAACCACGCCGACTTCCCAGCCCACTGGAGGGGCCCGACGCCCGACTTCCTCATCCAGAAGGGCGACAGACTCACCGCCTATCTGGTCGAGAGCGTCGAGTCGCTTCAGAGCGAGATGCGGTAGTCGCGCACGGGCTCGGTCGAGAAGACGGTCTGGGCGAGGGGACCGTCTCCGATCGCCCGGGCCGCGATCCCTCGGTCGCGCAGCCCCTTCGGATCCGTCATCGCTCACTTGGGGGGGGACTTGACGGGCTGGGGGGCGAAGCGGTCGCCCGGCGTCTTCTCGGAGCCCAGGCCGGGGATGTTGATTCGGCGGCGCGCGCTGCGGTCCTGGTAGGCCTTCCCCTCCAGCACGCGCACCTTGAAGGCGGGGGGGGGGCCCGAGGTCGGCGCGCCCGGAATGTCGAAAGAGAAGGGGCGCCGCTCGCCCGGCCGAAGGGCTTTCACCTCATGATGGGTGCGGCAGCACCGCTTCCCCCCCCGGACGAGGAAAGCCACGAGGGTGAGGTCGAAGGCGAAGTCCGGGTCGTTGCTCACCAGGATGCCGCGCACCCGGACCTCGGGCTTGCACTTGGCGCAGCCCCGGGGGCGGGAGAGCTCGATCTCGGCCCCCTTGATCCGCACCCAGCGCGGGGCCTCGCTGTTCCGCTCGCGGATCATGACGGCGATCGTCGCCCGGATCCGCTGCTTGTGCGGCGACTCGGGGTAGCGCTCCAGGAAGCGCTCCAGGGCCGCGACCCGCCCCGAGCGCTCGGCGCCGCGCAGCGCCTCGTCCTCCATGTGCTTGGAAACGACGGCGGCCTCCTCGGTCCCCTTGAAGCGGCGGATGAACTTGAGCCATTCGGCTTCGCTGCTCGAGTAGATGACCCGATCGAAGGAGAGGCGGCGCAGCTCGGTCCGCGCCTCCTCGAGATAAGGGCTATCGGGGTTGTCGTAGATGTACCGGCTCAGGGCCGTCTCGTCGCGCCTGAGCTTGGCCTCATCGAGGAGGAGGCGCTCGAGGCGCTGGGTGGCCTCGGCCGTCAGCTCGCTCGGACGGTTGCGGTGGCGCTCGAGGAAGGCGCGGTAGCCCGCGATCGATTCTTTCGTGCGCAACGCCTTGAGCTCGGCCTTCTGGAGGCTCGACCCCGCCCCGGCGGCGAAGCGGCTCTTGGGATGGCGATCGAGGAATTTTCGGAGCGCCTCGGCGTCCTTGCGCGAAACCGCGTCGAAGTAGGAGAGGCGCTCCTCCCAGTGGCGGGCGCGGCGGACGAACTCGCCGTCGGGATGCTCGTTCAGATAGCGCCGGTATTCCTCGGCCGTGTGCTTGTTCGAGGCCTCCTCGAAGTCGGCCTTATCGAGCAGCCTGCGGATCTCGGCGGCGCGCGGGTGCTTCGGATGGCGGAAGAGGAACTCGCGGTAAGCGGCCGGGGAGTTCCGCGCCGCAGCCGCCGCGAAGGAGATTCCCCCTCCGCCCCCGGCGCCGCCGCACCCCCCGGCGAGGAGGGCGAGCGCCAGGATCGCCGGTAGGGCGTCCCATCTCCAGGACCGGCGCCGGATTCCTCTCGCGCGCATCGGCGGACTCCTCACCCTTCCCTAGACGGGCGGCCAGGGGAAGCTTCGGTACTCCTCCGGATGGGGGAGCCGCGGCCCATCCAGGACGCCCTGCACCCGGCGGCGGAAGATGTCCACCTCCTCCGGGTCGAGCAGCTCGTCCAGCTCCCGCCGCAAGGGGTTCTCCCCGTCGGCCAGGGTCCGGCCCAGCCGCTCGATGTCCTCCAGCGGCTCGCGGGGCAGGGTCTGGCCGGAATAGTCCCATATCACGGTCCGCAGCTTGGGGTCGACGTGGAAGGTCAGGCCGTGGTCGATGGCCCAGACGCGCTCGTCCTTCCCCTTGAGGCAATGCCCCCCCTTGCGGTCGGTGTTGTTCACCATGAGGTCGAAGGCCGCGACGAGGAGCAGCTCGTGGCGGCCCTCCTCGCGGAGGGTGAAGTAGTTCGAGGAGGCGTCGTGGGAGATGTAGAGCTGCACCGAGCCCTCCCCGTGGGGGCCGTCGCGGATGACGGTGGGGGGGACGAAGCCCCACCCCAGGGCCCGGCTCACCAGAAAGGCGCTGCGCTCTCGCTTGTGGAGGGTGCCGTAGGGGAAATCCCACAGCGGGCGCTCCCCGCTGACGGGCTTGTAGATTCCAAAAAAGCGGAAATCGTCCATATGGAGGCGGACGGCGAAGGTGTAGTTCGACCCGTGGGGGATGAGATCGATCCCCTCGATCTCCCCCTCCAGGAGGAGGGCCTCGATCTCCTCGGGGCGAAGGCTGCGCGCCTCGCAGGCGGAGGCGTCCTCCTCCTCGCGGCGTCGTGAATGGCGATGGGCGCTCTTGGGGCTCACGGTCTCTGTCCTGCTCCGGCGGGCGGGTCAGCTGTGAAAGTGGCCGTTCGTGTTGGGGTCCACCTTGCCCGAGGCCACCAGGGCGTTGCGCGAGAGGGCGTCGGTCCCCCGGCCCGAGGAGCAGACCTCCAGGCTCTCCTGGACGAAGGCGTCGCACCGCTCGTGCGTGAGGCTGATCTGAAGCTTGGGCGCGGACGCCGGCCCCTCCTCCTCGAACTCCTCCTCGTACCCTTCCTCCCCCTCCCCTTCGCCGAATCCCGCCTCGGCGTCCTCGCGCTCGTCGTGGAAGAAGAGGGTGATGTGATTCTCGCCCGGCCCGAAGGCCAGTCCCAGGCGGCCCACCTTGAACTCGAGAACCTCCTTCGAGCCTCCGTCCAATATCTCCGGGTCGTCGAGAAAGGGAATCCCCTCCCCCTCGCCTTCCTCCTCGCCCTCGCGGGCGGCGGGAGAGTTTCCGGCCCGAAAGTTCTCGATCATCTTCTTCATCGCCATGGCGATGCCGTAGACCTGCTCCTTCTCCACCCAGAGGGTGGCGGCCGAGGGCGGGGCGCCGTCGATCAGGATGCGGAAGATCCGCTTCCCCGGAACCCCGAGGCTCTCCGTCTTCACGATTTCCACCACGCCGAAGTTGTGTTTCGCCGTATTCATTCGCCCCTGCCACCCTCGTGGGAGATCGGCGGGAGGCCCGCCCGCGTTTCAGCCAGCCAAAGCCCCTATAAAATAATCGGACCCTCGCCCGCTGTCCATGCCGCCGCAATCGCCCCCGGCTTCCCGCCTCCACAAACGGGCCTGCCCCAGCGGGGCGGGCCGCTCCGGCGGGGGCCCTGCCCGCAGGGGGGCCGTCACGGCGGGGGGGCCCTCAGGGCCTTTCGATGGGCCGGCCCCGGGCCTATAATCCCCCGAGCCCCGGAGGGAAGGCGCCCCCGGGATTCCCAAATCCGCCTGGAGCGCGCGATATTCCCATGACGCGAGGCGACGCACCCGCCCCCGCCGGCGCCAAGCGGGGATTCCTCGAGTACCTCCTCCTCACCCTCCTTTTCCTCGTCGTGGGCGTGACGGCCTGGACCCTCTGGGACAACGGCGTCCTCGATACGCTGGGCGGCCTCATCGCGCGCTAGCCGCGCCCTCCGCCCGCGCCGGCCGCCGCCGGCCCCTCAGGCGAGCCGCTCGGCCTCGCGCCGGAGCGCCTCCGGATCGGCAACGCCCTCCAGGGCCGCGTCCAGGCGAACGCCCAACCCCGGCGCCACGCGGTTGATGAAGTTGAAATAGGCCGCGACCGCCGCCACCTCCACGATCTGCGCGTCGTCCAGCCCCGCCTCGCGGAGGGGGGCGAAATCCGCCCGGCGCATGGCGGCCGGCTCGCGCGTCAGGCGGCGGTCGAGTGAAAAAATGGCACGGCGCGGGGCGGAATACCACGCCTGGGAGGAGATGAAAAGGCTTCCCCCGCCTCCCGGGCGCCTCAAGCCCGGCGCGGGGCCCGGCCGTCCGGATGCCCCGCCTCAGGGCGCCCTCTCCCCCGCCCCCTCCGGGAGGCGCCGGAGCCCGAGGGGCGGATGTGATATCCATTTCCCCCGTTTTCAGGCGATAATCCCATTCGGCCCGCGGGCGGGGCCGCGCCGAAGGCGCGAAAATCCCCGGCCCCCTCCCGCCTCTCGGCGGGCGAGGGTTCATCCTGGGGGCGCACGCCCCGCAACCGGCTTCATCCGCGAGAGAGGGAGAGGAATCTTTATGGGTCCGACGAAGTACGATTTTTCCGGTCAAACGGCTGTCGTCACGGGCGCCGCGGCGGGAATCGGAAAGGGAATCGCCGAGGCGCTCGCCGGGGCGGGCGCGCGCGTCCACATCCTCGACATCAACGACGAGAAGGGGGAGGCCGCGGCCGAGGGCATCCGCGCGGCCGGGGGCCAGGCTTCCTTCCTCCACTGCGACGTGACGGTCTCCGCCTCGGTGCGCGAGAGCTTCGAGGCCATCCTCGCCGAGTCGGGCCGCATCGACATCCTGGTGAACAACGCGGGCGGCTTCTGGAAACAGACCACGACGGCCGAGACCTCCGAGGACGACTGGGACCACATCGTCGAGCTCAACCTCAAGAGCGTCTTCCTGTGCTCAAAAGCGGCCGCCCCCGCCATGAAGAAGCAGAAGGGGGGGCGCATCATCAACCTGGGCTCGATGGCCGGCGTCACCACCCTCACACCGACCTCCCCGCCCTACTCGGCGGCCAAGGCGGGGGTGCACGCCCTCTCGCGGGTGCTCGCCTTCGAGCTGGGCCGGGACGGCATCACCGTGAACGCCATCGCCCCCGGCACCACGGCGACCGAGCGCGTCCTCGCCGTCCGCAACGAGGAGCAGCGCGCCCAGATCAGCGCCGCCACCCAGCTCGGGCGCATCGGGGAGGTGTCGGACATGGTGGGCTGCGCCCTCTTTCTCGCCTCCCCCGAGGGGGCGTACATGACGGGCCAGACCCTCACCCCCAACGGCGGCCGGTTCATGGCGTAGGCGGACGGCCCCTCCCATCCGCCGCGCGGGGGGGAGCGGGACAAAGGGGTCTTTCTCCTGCCGTGCGGGGGAGGCCAGGAATTTCTTTTATCTCTGGATTTTTCCGGAGGAGGGGCGCCTTTAAAATTTCACTTTTATCCCAAAAAATCCGAAAACAATCCGAATCGTCGCCTTCTCGCCTGCGAACCTAGGTGTGTATTTTTCCTGCCCGCCAACTGCGAATATTTCGACATTATCGGAAACCACATAGCTGAGCCTTCCTGAACCGCTTTTCCCAAAGCCATCCCATGAGTCCTTTCGGACGGTCTCGAATGAGGAGAATCGATCATGCCCCGAACGAACGTCGAAGCCGGTATAGGGGAGTCCCAATTCTGCGCCAATCCAAAAATCCTTCGTCATTAAAAGCTCAAAGCCCACAAAAGGAATGAGGGTGACCGGGTCGGGAATCAGTTGCGTGAACACAAAAGAAC
>JAZGDQ010000013.1:0-4675 GCA_036477985.1 bacterium | reverse complement strand
TAGTGCCGCATTCCCCGGGATTCTTCGTAAACGATGTACTCGATGTGAGCGCTCTTCTCCTTGATGTGGAGGAGCTTGTCGACCTGCTCCTGATCCTCGACCACGGCGATTTTGACCTCGGCGTGGTCGATGATGAATTGCATCTCGGCTTCGATGGAATCCTGAAAGAGGGGGACCGGAATCCCCCCGATGGACTGCGCCGCCGTCATGGCCCAGTAGAGCTGAGGCCGGTTGTCCCCCACGACGGCCATCATGTCCCCGCGCCGCAGGCCGAGGGAGGCGAGACCGAGCGCGATGAGGCGGGACTGCTCGTAGTAGTCGCGCCAGGTGAAGGACTGCCAGATGCCGAAATTCTTCTCGCGGATCGCCACCTTTCCGGGAATCTTCTCCGCGTTGCGGCGCACCAGTTTCGGGAAGGTGTCCCCCTCGGGGGCCACCTCGAAGATGAGCGGGACCATTCCGTGGTTATCCGCCATTTGAGTGGATCTTCCCCTTCGCTCGAGGCGACCTTCGCCGGAGCTGATTCGTTGCCGGGGGCGAAAACCCAGGGGTGCGGGCGCAAAGGGAGGCGTCCGCGCAAGCGGGCCTGGGCGCGCCTCGATTCATCATGTTGCCGAATTCGCCGCCAACATTAGTAAAATGAAGGATGGGTTGTCAAGGATAGCCCGTTATATACCAATCCGCTTTCCGGCCCCATTCCGCCCCGGCCGCCCCCTCCCCGAGGGCCCCGGGGAATCCGGCCCCCGGGCGAATCGACCCCTCCGCAGGCCGCAATGGGGGTGCGGCCAGAGAGGGGGAGGAGGAGAAAGGGGGGGGGTTCCGGGCCCTGGGAGGCCCCTAGGCGATGGACAGCAAGCGCCGCCCGCCGCCCCCGCCGCCGGCGGCGGCGCCGGTCAGGAGCCGGAGGGCCGATTCGGAGGAGGAATTCGCCTGGGTGGATATCGCCGTCCCCACCCGGAGGAGGATCTGGCTCCGGACGAAGGCCACCGCCGCCTGGGCGAAGTCGGTGTCCCGGATGGCGCTCTCGGAGGCCGTCAGATTCTCCCGCTCCACCGAGAGGCTCCGGATGCTCGACTCGAGCTCGTTCTCCTGAATCGCCCCGAGACGGCCGCGGAAGTCGGAGACGCCGCTGATGGCTGCGTCCACGGCTTGGAGGGCCGCGTTCGCCCCGCCCGCCGCGGTGACGTCGATGTTCTCCAGGCTCTGGACGATGGCGTCGAGGTCCTCCGTGCTCACCCCGAGGTCGTCCCCGCCCACCCCGGCGATCGAGCGGGCGATCGACTCGACCGAGGACCGTATCGAGGCCTGGGCCGCCTCCCGGGCCTCCGGGCCCGAGCCGCCCGTGTTGAGGGCCGAGAGGGTTTGGGTGCGGATGTTGCGGAGCTGCACCTGCACCTCGCCGAGCCTTCCCTCGGAGGTGCGGAAGCGGTTGAGCTCGTTCTCGGTGCTGCGGATGGTCTGGGAGATGCCGTCGGTCTGGGCCCGCAGGTTTTCGCTGATGACGAGGCCGGCCGGGTCGTCCGACGCCCGGTTGATGCGGATGCCCGTGGAGAGGCGCTCGGCGTTCTGGATCAAGGCCCGCTGCACATTCCGCAGGTTGCGGATCGTGCTCAGCGCCGAGATGCTCTGGTTGATTCTCAATCCCACTCCCGGCTCCTCCGGCGATCAGGGCAAGGCCGGCCCGCCCGGGCCCCCGCCCGGACCTCTCAGCCCCTCCCTGAGAAGTCATTATCCTACCACATCGGGCGGAGGCGGCGGAAGAGGCCCCCCCCGCGAGGAGGGCCCGCTGGAGGCGCCCCGCCCTCTAATAATATAGGAGGAAAAACGCCCCGGCGCTCTTGGGCGCGTGGGCGAAATCGGCCCAAGGGATTTTGGCCCCCCTCCGAAAGTGATACAAGACGGGAGGAATCCCCCCGATCTCGGACAAAATCCCGCGCCCGGGCGCGTGCACGGATTCGGGCGCGGGCGCGGAATCTGGCCCGGATTCGGGCTCGGGCGCAGAGAAGGACACGTAAAGGCCCCGCCGCGCGAGCGCAGCGCAAGAACCCCGGGAGGAAACATGTCCAAGACGCTCATCAAGAACGGATGCATCATCTCGGTGGACCCCGGGGTCGGCGACCTGCCCGACGGCGACATCCTCATCGAGGAGGACCGCATCGAGGAGATCGGGACCGGGCTCCAGGCGCCGGGCGCCGAGATTCTCGACGCCTCGGGCATGATCGTCCTCCCCGGCCTCATCAACGCCCACCTTCACACCTGGGAGACGCCGGTCCGCGGCATCGGCGGCGACTGGGGGGGCTTCGACTACTTTCGGCACCTCCACGCCAACCTCGCCCCCCGGTTCACGCCCGAGGACACCCGCCTGGGAAACATGATGGGCGCGCTGAGCCAGCTCGACGGCGGCACGACGACCATCTTCGACTGGTGCCACAACAACGCGACCCCGGACCACACCGACGCGGCGCTCGACGGCCTGGCCGACGCCGGAATCCGCGCCCTCTTCGGGCACGGCTCCGTCAAGCCCGAGCCCAAGGAGGGGGAGAAGCACTTCTCCCAGATTCCCCACTCGCGCGAGGAGATCAAGCGCCTCCGCGAGGGGCGCCTCTCCGACGACGGCGCCCTGGTGACGCTGGCGGTTTCGATTCTCGGGACCGACTACGGAACCCTCGATGTGGCGCTCCACGATTTTCGCCTCGCGCGCGAGTTCGGCCTCATCTCGAGCGCCCACATCTGGGGCGCGCCCGACCGGCTGGTGGAGGACGGCTACCGCGTTCTGGCCAAGGAGGGGCTTCTCGGGCCCGATCACAACCTCGTCCACGGGAACTACCTGGGGGACGAGGAGCTCCGCTTCATCCTCGACGCGGGCGTGTCGGTCACGGCGACGCCCCAGGCCGAGCTGCAGACGAACCGGGGGGAGCCCCTCACCGGCCGCGTCCTCGCCATGGGGGGGCGGCCCTCGATCGGCTCGGACATCGAGATATACTCGACCGGCGACATGTTCCACGTCATGCGCTTCGCCCTCCTGAGCCAGCGCATCTTCGACAACCAGAAGATCGGGGGCGACCGGCCCCGGGCGGACAAGATCTCCGTCCGGGCGCGCCAGGCGCTCGAGTGGGTGACGATCAACAACGCGGCGGCGATGGGGCTCGAGGACCGGATCGGCTCCCTCGCCCCGGGCAAGCAGGCGGACATCATCATGATCCGGAGCGGGGACATGAACCTCATGCCCGCCCACGATCCGGTCCACACCGCCGTTCTTCACGCCCACGGGGGGAACGTGGACACCGTCCTCGTCGCCGGGAAAAAAGTGAAGGCGGGGGGCAGGCTCCGCATCCCGGAGGCCGACCTGGAGCGGAAGAAGGAGGCGCTCCGCGAAACCGGCCGGCGCCTCCTGCGCGAGGCGGGGCTTTAGGCCGGGCGCCGGCGCCGAAGTGGCCCCGCTGCTGGCCCAGCCCTGCTGCCGGCCCAGCCCCGCTGCCGGAGTGGCCGCGCCACCGGCATAGCCCCGCTACGGGAGTAGTCCCACTACCGCTTCTGGACGACGCTGTCGATCTTGTCCTGCATGGTCTGGTCCCGGTCCGTCCGGGTGCCGAGGCGCATGTTCGTCGAGACGCGCGGGGCGCCCATCTCGTGCAGCACCTCGTGGCAGCGCTTCAGGGCGCCGAAGACGGCCTCCCACTCCCCCTCCACGTTCGTCCCGTAGGCGTGCATCTTCGACTCCAGCCCCGCCGCCTCGATCACCTCCTGGCAGGCGACGACGTACTTCGAGACCGAAACGCCCACGCCCATGGGCACAACGCAAAGATCCGCGATCACTTTCATCCACCCTTCCTCCAAAGATCCTGAAGAAAACGAGACCGGAGCCTTCCCGGGGGGGGTATTTTATGCGATTTCGCAGAATCCGGAAGCCGTCCCGGCGATTCCGCGTCCGGGAGGAGCGCGCGAAAAACCGGCGGGCGCCGAAAACCGGCGGGGAGGCGAATGCGCGGAGGGTTCGGTTCGGGGGAAAAGCGCGCGCGCAGCCCCTCTCCCGCGGGTCCTCCAGGACGATGAGGGACAAGTTTCCCAGCCGAATGCAGGGGAGCCCTGCCCACTGAGGATTCTATTTGCACTCCGCCGGGGTGTGCCAATCCGCCCTCGCCGGCCCCCCCCGGGGGGGGCCCCGGGGGCCCCACCTCCGCCCGATTGCCCCGCTTCGAGGGATATGCGCCCCTGTACGCGGCCAGCGGAACAACCTATGATTTCCCCCTAACTCCGAAATATATCGACCGAACCCTCCCGAAGGCCCTGGAATGCGGGAGAGCCATCGAAAAGGAGCGAAGCGATGCCGGAGAAATACGACGCGATCGTCATCGGGACCGGGCAGTCGGGCCCCTCCCTCGCCGCCCGCCTGGCGGGCGCGGGGATGAAGACCGCCGTCATCGAGCGCGACCGCTTCGGCGGCACCTGCGTGAACACGGGGTGCACCCCCACCAAAGCCCTGGTGGCGAGCGCGCGGGCGGCCTACATGGCGCGGCGGGGGGCCGACTTCGGGGTCGTAATCGAGGGCGTAGTCTCGATGGACATGAAGAAGGTCAAGGCGCGCAAGGACAAACTCGTGGATGGCTCCACGACGGGCATCGGGAACTGGCTCAAATCGCTCGAAAACCTCACCGTCTACGAGGCGCACGGGCGC
>JAZGDQ010000129.1:0-2758 GCA_036477985.1 bacterium | reverse complement strand
CCCGCGCGGGCAAGGAGCGCTCCACGGTGGCGAATTACGTCCGCCTCCTGCGGCTTCCCCAGACGGTCCAGGAGAAGGTGGCGGGGGGCCTCCTCTCGATGGGCCACGCCCGGGCCCTCCTCTCCCTGCGCGCGGAGGCCGATATCGAGGCCCTCGCCGACGCGGCGGTGAAGAAGGGCCTCTCGGTGCGCCAGCTCGAAATCCGCGTTCGAAGGTCCCTTGCGGGCGGAGGCCCCAAGGGCGCAAAATACAGGAGATCCCCTTCCGGAGAGGGACCGACGGGGCCGCAGGCCGTCTTTCTGCGCGAGATCGCGGAGCGCCTGCGCCATTCCCTCGGAACGAAGGTGGCGATCGAGGGAGACGAGAAGGGGGGAAGGATCGTCATCGAATACTATTCGGTCGAGGCGCTGGAGGGCCTGGTCGAGCGGCTCGTCGGCGGCCGCACGCCCCCGGAGGCATGAGGAGAAGAGCCATGGCCCGAAGCGACAAGAGTTATGAGAAAACCATTCGGGCCTTTTTGGGCGAGGGCACCGAGTTCAAGGGCGTCATCTCCTTCGAGGGCACGGTCCGCGTGGACGGGGTTCTGGAGGGGGAGGTCATCACCGAGGACACCTTCATCGTCGGCGTCTCCGCCCGGGTGAAAGCGGACATCAAGGCCGGGGTGGTCATCGTGATGGGCGAGGTGAACGGCAAGATCGAAGCCAAGGAGAAGTGCGAGATCCGCGCCGGAAGCCACTTCAGGGGCGAGGTGTTCACCCCGAACATCTACATCGAGGAAGGCGCCATCTTCGAGGGCATGTGCCACATGACCGGCGGCGGGACCGTTTCGGGAGAAAGCCTCGCCGCTGCCGCCGGAGACGGGCAGGAAAGCTGATCCGTTTTGCGCACCCCGGAACCCCCCCCCCGCGCCGCGCTGTTCTTCCTCGGCGCCGTTCTCTTCCTGGCGGCGACGCTCGGCGGATGCACCCTCTTGTCGAGAAGCCCCGCCCTCACCAGGAGCCTGGACGTCACCTACGACCCGCCCCTGGACAGCAAGGCCTTCCGCGATCTGCATATCGAAAAACAAGTGACGGTCGTCACCCTCAAGATCGCCGGGGACGACGTGCGCTCCAACATGGCCCGCGTCACCGAAAACCTTCTCTCCAAGGGCTACGCGGTCCGCGACTACAACGAAACCATCCGGATCCTCGCGAAGGAGAACCTCATCCGGCGAAAGCCCATGGAGCCGGAGGTGCTCGATAAGAGCGCGAAGCTCTTCCCCGACCAGGCCGGCATCGCGGGCAACATCCAAGTCCTGCAGATGGAGCCCCTCAAGGTCATCCTCGAGCTGCATTGGATCGACATGAAGGCGCGGAAGAGCGTCCTGACGATCAAAGCGGCCTTGTCCGAGTGGAGCATCGCGGGGGCGGGACGTGACTACATCGCTGTTCAGAACATGATCGACAAAGCCCTCGAGGGGATTCCCCGGGCCCGGTAGTGAGACGGGGAGGGCGGCGCCTCCCGGAGGCGCCGCTTCGCCGGAGAGGTTGGAGGCGAGAAATGAAAGAAGAATATTCCTCGGCGTTTGCATGTGTCGGATTTTTGTTCTGGATCGGCATGGGGTATTTCATGCTCCGCGGCGATCGGTCCGGCGCTCTCACGTTCGGCCTCCTCGGGGCCGCCGCCGCCGCCGGCTACGCGTTCGCCCGCTCGCTTCGGGCGAGGCGGAAGCTGCGGGAGCGGGCCCGGCCGCCCAAATCCGATCTCCCCGAGGCCGATTTCAGCGACGTCAAGCCGAGCGATTTTGAGTGATCCGAAAGCTCGCCCCGCTCCTCGCGGCGCTCTCCCTCGCGGCCGGCTGCGGCGGCGCCGAGCAGAAGGGCGCGCTCCTCGCCCAGCCGGCCGGGGTGGTCCGCGATGAGTCGCCGATGTCCCTCGTCCCCGCCGGGACGTTCTACCGGGGAAGGGAGGCGCCGGTCCCCATCCCCCGCGGGGAGGAGCCGCCGGACTCCTCGCCGGGCCGGACGCTCTACCTGGACGCCTTCTACATCGACCGCTTCGAGGTCTCCAACGATGCCTACGCGCGCTTCGTCGCCGAGACGGGACACCCCTTCCCCCGCTTGCGCGGGGGCGGTCCCAGATGGGGCGGGGACTGGAGCCGGTTCTCCTGGAAGAAGGGCCGCCCTCCGCTCGGCGCGGGCGATCTTCCCGTGACCCTGGTGAGCTGGTTCGACGCCGAGGCGTATTGCGCCTGGGTGGGAAAGCGCCTGCCCACCGAGGCGGAGTGGGAGAAGGCCGCGCGCGGGACCGACCGCCGCGTCTACCCCTGGGGGGACGCCTTCGCCGCCGGCCGCGCCAACGCCGGGAAGAAGTACGAGGGGCCCGTCCCCGGCGGGAGCTTTCCCGGGGGCGCGAGCCCCTACGGGGTGATGGACATGGCCGGGAACGTGGCCGAGTGGGTGTCCGACTACTATGATCCCGCCTACTATGCCGTGGCTCCGGCGCGGAATCCGAAGGGCCCGGCGCGCGGCGGCCTGCGCTCGGCCCGGGGCGGGTACTGGAGCCAGCCTCCCGAGGTCGCCCGGACGGACCGGCGCTTCTCGGGGCCGCCCGCGGGGCGGCACGGCGGGGTGGGCTTCCGGTGCGCCCGCCCGGCGCGCGGCCGGTGAGCGCCCCCCAGTTCGTCATCTTCTCCCACAACGGGGACTACGACCGTCTCTACCAGGTGGCCACCCTGGCCGCGAGCGCTGCGGCGAACGGGGAGGAGGTGCACGTCATC
>JAZGDQ010000128.1:0-9500 GCA_036477985.1 bacterium | reverse complement strand
ATCGCCCCCCGCCGGGGCGGCCCCACCCTCTACGCCCGCACGGGCGATCTTTTCGCCTTCGCCTGCCTCCTCCTCTCCCTCGCCGCCTTCCTCGCGGCGCGCCGCCGGCGGCGGGTGTGGTATAACTAAGGGGGTCCCGCCGCCGGGGGCCTCCTCCGCCGCGCGCGGGGGTTTTCAGGGAGAAAGAGATGGAAGAGTTGATCAAAAAAGGGCAGGTGCTGGAGGCGCGCCTCCGCGAGCTACGAGGTCGTCTTTGACCTCGATCGGCTCGAGGCGGAATGCGGAAAGCTGGACAAGCAGACGAGCGCGGCCGGCTTCTGGAACGATTCGGAGTCGGCCCAGAAAACCCTGAGGCGGCGAGCCTCCCTGCAGCGCATGATCGACGCCTGGAGTGATCTCCACAAGAAGCTGACCGATCAGACCGAGCTTCTCCAGCTCATGAAGATGGAGGGGGGGGAGTCCGAGGAGGGGCTGCTTCCCGAGATCGAAAGCGGCCTCGCCTCCCTCGCCAAGGAGGTCGATCGCCTCGAGTTCCGCCTCGTGATGGACGAGGAGGAGGACGCGGCGAACGCCATCCTCCAGGTGAACGCGGGAGCGGGCGGGGTCGAGAGCCAGGACTGGGCGGAGATGCTCCTTCGCCTCTACTCGCGCTGGGTCGAGCGGCGGGGCTTCACGGCCCGGATCGTCTCCCTGCTCTCGGGCGAGGAGGCGGGGATCAAGAGCGCCACCCTGATCGTGGAGGGCGAGTACGCCTACGGCTACCTGCGGTCCGAAGTCGGGGTTCACCGCCTGGTGCGCATCTCGCCCTACGACGCCAGCTCGCGGCGCCACACCTCGTTCGCCTCGGTGGACGTGACGCCCGAGGTCGACGACGACGTGGAGATCGAGATTCTCGAGAGCGATCTCCGCATCGACGTGTTCCGCAGCTCGGGCGCGGGCGGCCAGCACGTCAACACGACCGATTCGGCTGTCCGCATCACCCACCGGCCGACGGGCATCGTGGTCTCCTGCCAGAACGAGCGAAGCCAGCACAAGAACCGGGCGACGGCGATCAAGCTCCTGCGCGCCCACCTCTACGAGCGGGAGCGCCGCAGGCGGCAGGAGGAGAAGGAGGCGCTCCACGCCCTGAAGAAGACGATCGCCTTCGGGAGCCAGATCCGCTCCTACATCCTCCACCCCTACCGGATGGTGAAGGACCACCGGACGGAGATGTCCGACTCGAACGTGGACGCCGTCCTGGACGGGGAGATCGACGGTTTCATCGACGCCTACCTCCTTTCGCTGATCGAGGCCCGCGCCGAAGCGAATACGTGAGCGGGAGGGGAGGGCCCGCGCCCGTCCCCGGAGATCCTCCCCGCGCGGGCGGGGGGAGGAGCGAGAGGCGGGTCAAGGGTGAGGCCCGCCTTCCCGGGCGCCCGAGGGGCGGCGGAGAGAAGGAGCCTGAGCGCAGATGAGCGGCCCCGCATCCGACGATAAGCGCCCGGACCGCCCGCCCGAGCCGGCGGGGGAGGAGAAGTCCGCCTTGAGGGGGGAGCGCGAGATGCGGGCCCAGCGGCGGAGCAAGCTGGAGGCCCTCCGCGCGGCCGGAAAGAACCCGTTCGTGAACCGCTTCCCTCTCACCCACCGCATCGGGGAGATCGTCGCCGCCTACGCCGACCGCTCCCAGGAGGAATTCGAGGAGGAGCGGGAGGGGCGCTTCGTCGTCGCGGGCCGCCTCATGGCCAGGCGCCTCCAGGGGAAAGTCATCTTCATGGACCTTCGGGACGCCACCGGGCGCATCCAGCTCTTCTTCCGGAAAAACGACCTGGGGGATGAGTCCTTCGAGCGCGCCAAGGAGTTCGACATCGGGGACATCGTGGGGTGCGAGGGCGGGATCTTCCGCACGCGGACGGGGGAGCTCTCCGTCTGGGTGCGCTCGGCCGATGTGCTCACGAAGAACCTGGCTCCCCTGCCCGAGAAGTGGCACGGCCTCCAGAACGTGGAGACCCGCTACCGGCAGCGCTACGTCGACCTCATCGCCAACCCCGATGTGGCCGGGATCTTCCAGAAGCGGGCGCGGATGATCCAGCTCATCCGCCGCTTCCTCGACGAGCGGGGCTTCCTCGAGGTGGAGACCCCGATGATGCAGCCCATCGCGGGCGGGGCGGCGGCCCGCCCCTTCGCCACCTATCACAACACGCTGGACATGCCCCTTTTCCTGCGCGTGGCGCCCGAGCTCTACCTCAAGCGCCTGGTGGTGGGCGGGCTCGACCGCGTCTACGAGGTGAACCGCAACTTCCGGAACGAGGGGATCTCGACCCAGCACAACCCCGAGTTCACCATGCTCGAGTTCTACATGGCCTACGCCGACTACAACGACCTGATGGACCTGACCGAGGAGATGATCGTCTCGCTGAGCGAGGACCTCCTGGGGGGGACCCGGCTCCGCTACGGGGAGGAGGAGATCTCCTTCGAGCGGCCCTGGAAGCGCCACAAGTGGCGCGAGGCCATCGTCGAGGTGGGCGGGGCGCCGCCCGAAGCGATCGCCGAGGAGGGGGCCGCCCGGCGCTGCGCCGAGGAGGCGGCCTCGGCGCGCGGCTACCCCCTCGCGGGGGAGATGGACCACGTCCACCTCCTCGAGTACCTCTTCGAGGAGCTGGTCGAGCCCCAGCTCCGCCAGCCCACCTTCATCTACGACTTCCCGCGCGCGCTCTCCCCTCTCTCCAAGAGCCGGGAGGACGATCCCGAGACGGCCGAGCGCTTCGAGCTCATCGTCGCCGGCCGCGAGATCGCCAACGCCTACACCGAGCTGAACGACCCGGACGATCAGCGCGAGCGCTTCGAGAGCCAGGCCGCCGCAGCCGAGGGGGGCGAGGAGGAGGTCCAGCGGATCGACTGGGACTACCTCCGGGCGCTGGAGTACGGCCTGCCGCCCACGGCGGGGGAGGGAATCGGGGTCGACCGCCTCGTCATGCTCTTCACCGACGCGCAATCGATCCGCGACGTGATCTTTTTCCCCCTTCTTCGCCCGTCCCAGGAGTAGGAGGATGCCCTTCTCCGTCGAATGGCGGATCGGGATGCGCCACCTCCGTTCGCGGCGCAAGCCCGCCTTCGCATCGATCACGACCTGGATCTCCACCCTGGGAATCGCCATCGGGGTCACCGCGCTCATCGTCGTGGTCGGGGTGATGTCGGGCTTCGAGCGCGAGATGCGCACGAAGATCCTGGGGACGCAGAGCCACGTGGTGATCACCCAGGCGGGCGCGGCCCGGCTGTCCAAGTGGCCCAGCGTGCTGAAGCGGGTGGGGGGGGATCCCGATGTGGTCGCCGCGAGCCCCTTCATCTACGGGCAGGCCATGCTCTCCTCGCGCGGCTCGGTGACGGGCTCCGTCGTCCGGGGGATCGATCCCGCGAAGGAGGCCGACGTCACCGACATTCTCGGGTTCATCCGGGCGGGCTCCTTCGAGCGCCTCGCCGAGTTCCGCCCCTCCGGCAAGGCGCGCCCGGGCGGGGGGGCGCCGCCGAGCGCGGGAATCGTCCTGGGGGCGGAGCTCGCCGCCAACCTCGGGCTCGGGCTCGGGGACATCGTGACCATGGTGAGCCCGGTGGGGGCGGTGACGCCGATGGGCGTCCTTCCCCGCACGAAGCGCTTCGAGGTGGTCGGGCTCTTCCGGAGCGGCTTCTACCAGTACGACACCGGCCTCTCCTTCATCTCGATGAAGGCGGCGCAGGCCTTCTTCGGCCTGGGGAAGGGGGTGACCGGCGTCCACCTCCGGGTGCGCGACATCTTCCAGGCCGAGCGGGTGGCCCAGCGCCTCCAAGAGGAGCTCAGGCTCCCCTATTGGGTCCGCTCCTGGCAGCGGATGAACCGCAACCTCTTCTCGGCGCTCAAAACCGAAAAAACGACGATGACCATCCTCCTGCTCCTGGTCATCGTGGTGGCGGCCTTCAACATCGTGGGCTCGCTCGTCATGGTGGTGATGGAGAAGGGGCGCGAGATCGCCATCCTCAAGTCGATGGGGGCGACGCGGGGGGCGATTCTTCGGATTTTCTTCGTTCAGGGGGCCGCCATCGGGGTGGCGGGCGCCGTTTTGGGCGCGGCGGGAGGGCTGCTCCTCGGGTGGAAATTGCACGTGGTTGAGGACTTTCTCGAGAAAGTCCTGGGCCTGGACATCCTCCCCCCCAGCGTCTACCATATAGACAGGCTGCCGATTCAATTATCGGCGGAGATCGTGGTGGCGACTGCAATAACGGCGGTGGTCATCAGCCTGTTGGCGACGCTCTACCCCGCTTGGCGGGCTTCCCGGGTCGACCCGGTGGAAATGCTCCGCTATGGATGAGCCGGCGGGCCGGGGCGATAGCGGCCAAGTGATTGATAAGCAAGGGCCACTCGTTTCCATCCGAGCCTTGGAGAAGGTCTACGCCTCGCCGGGAGGCGAAGTGCGGGCCCTGAACGGGGTGGACCTGGACATCTTCCCGGGCGAGATGGTGGCGGTGATGGGGGCCTCCGGGGTGGGGAAAAGCACCCTGCTCCATGTGGTCGGGGCGCTGGATCGGCCCACGCGCGGGGAGGTGAATTTCCGGGGGGAGGCGCTTTTCGGCCGCACCGATGCCGAGCTGGCCCAATTCCGGAACCGCTCGCTCGGGTTCGTGTTTCAGTTTCACCACCTTCTCCCCGAGTTTTCGGCCCTGGAAAATGTTATGATGCCCGGGCTGCTGGGAGGAGATCCCCGGCGGGAGGTGGAAGAGCGAGCCCGAAATTTGGTAGAAAGGGTGGGGTTGGGAGACAGGGCGGCGCACCGCCCGGCGGAAATGTCGGGGGGGGAGCAGCAGCGGGTGGCGATCGCGAGAGCCCTCGTGAACCGGCCGGCGCTGATTCTGGCCGATGAGCCGACCGGAAACCTCGACTCAGGGACCTCGGAGTCGATATTCGAGTTGCTCCGGGAGCTCAACATCGCGGAGAAATTGACGATAATAATAGCGACGCACAACGGTTCCTTCGCCGAGCGTTTGGACCGGGTAGTCGTCATGGTGGACGGCCGTATCGCCGCCGCACAATAAGGAGGGCGGAATGTTCAAGCGATTCACCGAGCGTGCCCGCAAGGTCATCATCCTTGCCAGGGAGGAAGCCGAGCACTACCGGCACGAGTACCTGGGCACCGAGCACATTCTTCTCGGTGTATTGAAGGATGGGGGCGGCATCGCGATCGCGGTGCTTCAGAAGCTGGGGGTCGATCCGAAGCAGCTGCGGCTCGAGTTGGAGCGCAACCTGCCCAAGAGCCTGAGCGGCCCGGTCGAGGGAGACATACCCTTCACGCCGAAGGCGAAGAAGGTTCTCGAGTACGCCGTCGAAGAGGCCCGCCTCATGGGCCACAACTACATCGGCACCGAACACCTCCTCCTCGGCATCGTGCGCGAGAAGGACGGGCTGGCCGCGAAGATCCTCGCCAGCTTCGGCGTCAAGCTCCAGCAGACGCGCGAGCAGACGATCAACCTCCTGCGCGAGCCGGTGGCCACGCGCTCCCGCGAGAAGAGCAAGACGCCCGCCCTCGACGAGTTCGGCCGCGACCTCGCCGAGCTGGCCGAGGAAGGCAAGCTCGACCCCGTCATCGGGCGCGAGAAGGAGATCGAGCGCGTCATCCAGATTCTCGCGCGGCGCACGAAGAACAACCCCGTCCTCATCGGCGAGCCGGGGGTGGGCAAGACGGCCATCGTCGAGGGGCTGGCCCAGCTCATCGTGGCCAAGGAGGTCCCGCAGATCCTCTACGACAAGCGCGTCGTCGCGCTCGACCTGGGCGCGCTCGTGGCGGGCACGAAGTACCGCGGCCAGTTCGAGGCGCGCCTGAAAGCGATCATGAAGGAGATCACCCAGAGCAACGAGGTCATCATGTTCATCGACGAGCTGCACACCCTCGTCGGGGCCGGGGCGGCCGAGGGCTCCATCGACGCCTCCAACATGCTCAAGCCGGCCCTGAGCCGGGGCGAGATCCAGTGCATCGGCGCCACCACGCTCGATGAGTACCGCAAGTACATCGAGAAGAACGGCGCCCTCGAGCGGCGCTTCCAGACCATCATGGTCGACCCGCCCTCGCCCGAGGACACCATCAACATCGTCCGCGGGCTCAAGGACAGGTACGAGCGCCACCACCGCGCGCGGATCGTGGACGAGGCGATCATCGCCGCCGTGAAGCTCTCGAACCAGTACGTCTCGGATCGCTACCTGCCCGACAAGGCGATCGACGTCATCGACGAGGCGTGCAGCAAGGTGCGCCTGGAGAAGGAGACCTTCCCCCGGGGCATCCGCGACCTGCAGCGTGAGCTTCAGGAGACCGTCCGCCTCAAGAAGGACATGATCGAGAAGCAGGATTTCGAGAGGGCGGTCGAGCTGCGCGATCAGGAGGAGCAGAACCGGGGCAAGCTCGAGACGCTCAAGGCCGAGTGGGAGGCCGAGCAGTCCGACGATGAGCCCGACGTCACCGCGGATGACGTGGCCTTCGTGGTGAGCCGCATGACGGGGATCCCCCTCCAGCGGATCGAGGAGGCCGAAAACGCCCGGCTCCTGCGGATGGAGGAAGAGCTCAACGCCTCCATCGTCGGCCAGGAGGAGGCGACCCGCCTTCTCACCAAGGCGGTGCGCCGCTCGCGCGCGGGCCTGAAGAGCCCCAAGCGCCCCATCGGGAGCTTCCTGTTCCTCGGCCCCACCGGGGTGGGCAAGACCGAGATGGCGCGCGTCCTGGCCGAGTTCATGTTCGGCGACCAGGACGCCCTCATCCGGATCGACATGAGCGAGTACATGGAGCGCTTCAGCGTCTCCCGCCTGACCGGGGCGCCCCCGGGCTACGTGGGCTACGAGGAGGGCGGCCAGCTCACCGAGCGGGTGCGGCGCAAGCCCTACTCCGTCATCCTCCTCGACGAGATCGAGAAGGCCCACCCGGACGTCTACCACATCCTGCTCCAGGTGATGGACGACGGAGTTCTGACGGACAGCTACGGCCGGCCGGTCAACTTCAAGAACACCATCATCATCCTCACCTCGAACCTGGCCGCCCGCAACATCGAAAAGGGCCACCTGCTGGGCTTCCAGCAGCCGGGCGCGACGTCGAATTTCGACAAGATGAAGGACACCATCCGCGACGAACTGAAGCGGACCTTCAACCCCGAGTTCCTGAACCGGATCGACGATGTCGTGATCTTCCGTCCCCTGGCGCACGAGGACATCCTCAAGATCGTGGACATCGAGCTGGGCAAAGTGAACAAGACCCTGGCCGACAAGGGGATGACCCTGGAGCTTTCGGACGAGGCCCGCGAATGGCTCGCCAAGCAGGGGTACGATCCCGCCTACGGGGCTCGGCCGCTCCGCCGGGCGATCCAGCGCCACATCGAGGACACCCTCAGCGAGGAGGTCCTCCACGGGAAGTTCGTCGATGGCGGCGTCGTCGTGGCCAAGCTCGCCGGCGATGAACTGGTGTTCGAATCCAAAGAAGATTCTGAAGTTCTTAGCGTGCAGGATGCCTGAGGGCGCCCGGCGCGGTTCTTAGAGTGTCGCCTCTCAAGAGGGGAGGTGCGTTTATGCGTCTGGCGGCGAAGGTGTCGGCCTGCGCCCTGGCGATCATGGTGGGCCTCTTTGTTGCTCCTCTCGCCGTCTACGGCCAGCCCGCCAGCCCGGCCATCACGGTGAGGACAATCGAAGTCCGGGGCAACTCCCGCGTCGACCGCTCGACCATCCTCTTCTATGTCGGCCTCTCCGAGGGCAAGGCCTACACGAACGTGGAGTTGGTGGAGCGCATCCGCGAGGATGTGCGCACCGTCTACGGCCTGGGCTTCTTCCGGGACGTGCAGGTGGGGGTGGAGCCCTTCGAGGGCGGGCTCAAGGTCATATACAACGTCTCCGAAAAACCCACCATCAACAGCATCCAGGTCGTCGGCAACTCCAACGTGGAGATGGAGAAGATCCGCGAGACGATGACCATCAAGGCCCAGACCATCATCAACGAGGCCACGGTCAAGGAGACCGTCCGGAACATCCGGAAGCTCTACCAGGAAAAGGGCTATTACTTCACCCGCATCGAGGCGGTCCTCAAGGAAGGGAGCCAGAACACCGTCGCCGTGACGCTGCGGATCGACGAGGGCGAAAGCGTCGAGATCGAGACCATCACGTTCCGCGGCAACGACAGCATCAAGAAGAAGGATCTCCTCTCGGCGATGGAGACGACCGAGTGGGGCATATTCTCGTTCATCACCGAATCGGGGATCTTCAAGGAGGACGCCCTCCAGAAGGATTTGGTGCGGATCCGCATCCTCTACCAGAGCCGCGGCTTTCTCAACGTCCAGGTCGGCCAGCCGATCGTCCGCGAGGACCGGGAGAGGGGAAAGCTCAACATCTCGATTCCGATCAGCGAGGGGTTCTCCTACAGGTTGAAGGAGATCGAGATTCGCGGCGGGGAGGACGTGATTCCCCCCGAGGAGATCAAGAGGAAGCTGGACCTTTTTCCGGGAGACGTCCTCAACCGCACGGTGATGATCGGCGACGTGCGGCGCATCACGAACATGTTCTCCGAGCGGGGCTACGCTTTTGCGGACATCCGCCCGTCGACCACCACCGACGACAAGAAGAAAACGGTCGTCGTCCGGATTGACATCAACAAGGGCCGGCGGGTGTACATCGGGAAGGTGAACCTCAAGGGGAACACCCGCACGCGGGAGAACGTCATCCGCCGCGAGATGCGGGTCGCCGAGGGCTCCCTTTACGACTCCCAAGGGCTCTCCATCACTCGCTCGCGGATCAACCGGCTGGGCTACTTCAGCACCGTCAACGTGGTGGAAAAGCGGCGCGAGGGCAGCGACGACATTCTCGACATCGACATCGAGCTGAAGGAGCAGCCCACCGGCTCGATTCTGGGCGGCCTCGGATTCAACAGCCGGGAGGGCGCCATCCTCACGGGCCAGATCCGCGAGAACAATCTCTTCGGCCGCGGCTACCAGGCCGCCATCGAAGTGCGGTTCTCCGACGTCAGCAAGGACTTCATCGGGTCAATCGACGATCCGAATTTCCTGGACAAGAATTTCTCCCTCGGAGTGGACGCTTTCTTCGCCGACCGGGACTTCATCACCTTCCAGACCCGGTCCGAGGGCGGGCGCGTCCGTGCGGGGAAGGAGCTCGCGAACTTCCTGATCGGGTCGGTCACCTACGAGCTTTCGACCTCGCGGATCTTCCAGGTCGATGAAACCGCGCCCCTGAGCTTCCGCGAGCAGGAGAACGACACGCTGGTCTCGAGCATCATCACCCCCTCCCTTGTCTACGATTCGCGCAACCGGAGGCTTATGCCCTCGAAGGGGACTTTCGCCCGGCTCGTCCCCTCCTTCTCGGGCGGGCCGCTGGGCGGCGATGTGGACGTCATCTCCTTTCTGGCGGAGTTCCGCCGGTGGTACAATGTGGGGGAGACCTTCCGCCTCCGGCTCTTGAAAAAACTGGTTTGGGCGGTCCGGGTCCGGGGGCGATACGTCGACGCGTTCAGCGGCGA
>JAZGDQ010000127.1:0-4669 GCA_036477985.1 bacterium | reverse complement strand
CAGGCGCTTCCACTGCCCGCGCAGGAAGAGAAGCCCTTTTATGAAGACCACGCTCATGGCGGCGCACACCACCCCGACGATAGCGTAGAGGAGGAGCTCGAGCGGGCTGCCCAGCGAGTATTCCGGGACCGAGAAGACCGGCTGGTTCCCCAGGATGGCGCGCTCGACCACGGCGGCCGAGACCGAGGCGAGGACGATCGAGCCCAGGACGCGGGCGTTGAGGTCCCCGACGATCTCCTCCAGGGTGAAGGTGACGGCCGCGATGGGGGTGTTGAAGGCCGCGGCCAGGCCGGCCGCCGCGCCCACGGGCACGAGCTCCTGGATTCGCTGGCGCTTGAGGGAGAATATCTGGCCGATCCAGCTCGCGAGCCCGGCGCAGATCTGCACCGTCGGGCCCTCGCGCCCCAGGCTCGAGCCCGAGCCGATGTTCAGCGTGCCGATGAGGAATTTGCCGAGCCACACCCGCAGGGGGATTCGCCCGTTGTGGACGAAGTAGGCGATCTTCGTCTGGGGGATTCCGCTCCCGCGCGCCTCGGGGACGAAGTGGAGGAAGAGGGCGGCGAGAACGGCCCCGCCCGCCGGTATGAGGGCGATGAGAAACCAGGGGCGGGAGATGGCGCCGGGGCCGCCGGCGCCGAAGAGGAGTTCGTGGGTCCCCTCGATGGCGAGGTGGAAGAGCACGGCGATCAGGCCGGCGGCGGCGCCGACGGCGATGGTGATGAAGTAGAATATTCCGTCGCGGGCGAAGCCGAATTGGAGCAGCATCCCGAGAAGGCGGACGCGAAAGTTTTTCATGGTCATGCGTCACCTTCCGCGGGAGGAGGAGCGCCGGCGCGAAACCCGTCTTCCGGGGCGAGGCCCCGCCGGCAGGTAATTGAAATGATTCGCTCACCCGTTTCGGCCGGCGGGGAGAAATCTCCCTCCGCCGCGGCCCTGCACGCTTCCATCACACGATTCCGGCGGAAGATCAAGGACGCGCGGCCGGGTTCGCTTCGGCGGCCTTGCCCGGGCGATTCAACCGTCCTTGCTTCGGTAGGGGGGGGCAGGGGGATGCTTCGAGGGGTCGGCGCCGTCGGTGCGCAGGCGCGCCGCGTACCAATCGGGCTCGATCGCGTTGGTCTCCTCGACCATCTTCGCCATCTCGCAAAAGATCTCGATGCGGTGGCCGTCGGGGTCGCAGAAATACATGGCGCGGTTCTCGCCCCAGGTGCCGTCCCCCTCCGGATGGGTCGGGCTGTGGACGACCGGCCCGTGGACGATCGCGATGCCGTTCTCCTCGAGCCATGCCTTCCATGCCTCGAACTCGGCCCGGTCGCGCACGCGGAGGGCGAAGTGGTGAATCCCCAGGTCCTTCATTCTTGCCTGATCGGGCCGGGTCTGGGCGGCGATCTCCGAGTCGTCCTTGAGATGGAAGACGAGGTTGAGGTTGTGGTGATCGTCGGTGAAGCGCATGAAGACCATGCCGAGCGAGCCGGGGGCGCGCTCGCCCGGATCGTGCCTCTCCGAGACGGTGTAGCCGAGGATATCGGTGTAGAATCGGATGGACTCGTCGATGTCGGAGACCCGGACCGCGATGTGCTGGAGCTCCTCGAAGTTGCGCTCTGGTCTGGGCATGGGCGTCCTCTCCCCGATTGGGATGGCCGATGAGGGCGGGGGCGGCGGATCGGGGCGCCGCCCCGTCTTGGGAGATATAAGTCATGGGAACCTTGGAGGGCAAGGCCGCGATCGTCACCGGGGCGTCGCGCGGAATCGGGCGGGCCGTGGCGCGGCGGCTCGCGCGCGAGGGGGCCGCCGTCTACCTGGCGGCCGACGGAACCGAGGCCGAGCTGGCCGAGGCGGCGGAGGAGTGCCGCAACGAGGGGGGGGCGGAGGCCGAGACCGGAGTGTTCGACCTCGCCCGCCCCGAGGCGGCCGGGGAGATGGCCGCGGCGGCGCTCGCCCGCTTCGGGCGGGTGGACGTGTTGGTGAACAACGCGGGGATCCGCGCCAACCGGCCCTTCGGGGAGTTCACCCAGGAGGATTTCGACCGCGTGGTGGCGGTGAACCTGCGCGCCCCCTTCTTCGCCAGCCAGGCCGTCCTGCCCGCCATGCGGGCCGCCGGGGGAGGGCGCATCATCCACATCGCCAGCCAGCTCGGGATGGTCGCCGCCCGGGGGACGGCCCTCTACGGCGTCACCAAGGCGGGCCTGATTCACCTGACCCGGGCCATGGCGCTGGAGCTCGCCCCCGAGGGCATCGAGGTCAACGCCGTCAGCCCGGGCCCGACGGGGACGGCCTACTACCTCGAGCGCCTCGAGCGCGACCCCGAGATGCGCGCCCAGCGCCTCGCCTACGTGCCGGCCGGCCGCCTCGTCACGCCCGAGGAGATCGCCGCCGTCGTCGCCTTCCTCGCCGCCGGGGAGGCGTCCGCCATCCAGGGGCACAACCTCCTCGTGGACGGCGGCTACGTGACCCACTGAGGGCCGGAGGGGGAGGAGGAGGAGCGGGCGGGCGCGGGCGCAGGGCGGCCCGCCGGGGCCTTTCTCTTTACCCTCCCCTCCGGGTGGGCTACATTGCCCCCTTGTCCTTTCCCCTCCCTTTCGAGAAGGAGTGCTGCGCATGGCTATCAAGGTCGGAGTCGTGGGTTTGGGCGTGATGGGCGGCGCCTTCGCGGGCCATCTTCTGGACGCCGGCTTCGAGGTGGCGGGGTTCGATCCGGTCGATGAGATGTACAAGAAATTCGAGGGAAAGAGCCTGCGCCGGGCCTCCTCGGCGGCGGACGCGGCGGAGGGGGCGGACCTCGTGATGACCTCGCTGCCCAACCACAAGGTCATCGAGCAGGCCGTCACCGGGCGGAAGGGGGTTTTCGAGACGGCGGGCAAGGGAGCCGTGGTCGCCGACATGAGCACGGTTCCGCCGAGCTTCTCCCAGTCCATGGCCGAGGCCGCCGAGACGCGGGAGCTCTCCTGGCTCGACTGTCCGGTGAGCGGGGTGGGGAAGCAGGCCGCGGTGAAGGACCTGGTCGTGATGAGCTCGGGCCCGAAGGCGGCCTTCGAGAAGGCGAAGCCCGCCTTCGACGCCATCGGGAAGAAGACGGTCTACGTGGGGGAGAAGAACGGTCTTGCGGCGCAGCTGAAGCTGGTGGTGAACCTGGTTCTCTTCATCAACATGGCGGGCGCCGCCGAGGGACTCACCCTGGGCCTCAAGGCCGGCATCCCGGCCGACATCATGCTCGACACCCTGTGCTCGGGGGCGGCGGGCTCAAACGTCCTCGAGGTTCGGGGCAAGGACATGCTGGCCGGCAATTTCCCTCCCTCGGGCCCGATCTGGATCGTGCTCAAGGATCTGGAGTGCGTCATCGAATCGGCGAAGGAATTGGACTCGCCCGTCCCCCTCGGCGGCCTGCTCGAGCAGTTCTACATGATCCAAAGGAGCAAGGGGAGGGTGAACGAGGATGGAAGCTCGATCCTGCGCGTATACAAGGAGTGGGCTGGCCTGGAGTGAGGCCGCCCCGGAAGGGGGAGGCGGTTATTCCTTGAAGATCGCCCGCAGCTTCTCCTCGAAGATCTGGGGCGTGAAGGGTTTGACGATGTAATTCGTGGCGCCGGCCTGGATGGCCATGATGATGTTTTCCTTCAGGGCCTCGGCGGTGACCATCAGGAACGGAATGGATTTCGTCTTCTCGTCCGCGCGCAGGGCCTTGAGGAATTCGAGGCCCGTCATGACCGGCATGTTCCAGTCCGATACGATGAGATCGAAGTCCCCCGTCATGGCCGTCCGGAATCCTTCCTCGCCGTTTTCCGCCTCGGAGACCTTCTCAAAACCCAGCTGACGGAGCATGTTCCGCACGACCTTTCTCATGGTGGCGAAATCGTCGACCACGAGAACCTTCATGTTCTTGTCCATTTTGCTCTCCGAGGTTTCCCGCGAACCGTGTTTTTCGCTGCGGAGGAGAATCTGCGCTCACCGAAGCGCCCCCGTGGAGAAACGGGCTCATCCCCTCAAATTTGCATTATTCGGCGAATTGCGTCAATCCCCCCGCCAAGAGGCCGGTTTCGGGGGGGCCGGGTTCGGGCGCGGAGAAGATCTCCGCGAAGACGGCCTGCATGCTGCGCGATGAGGGGCACTGCGGGGAGATCTCGAAGACCGTGCGCCCGCGCGCCTGGGCCAGGTCGAGGAGCGCCGTCTTTTTGCCCAAGCGGGCGAGGTGGGCCGCCGCGTGGACGGCGAGGGCGGTCTTCGCCGTCCCCCCCTTTTCGTTGATGAAGGAGAGGCGGAGGCTCATGCGCCCTCCGCGGTCTCATCGAGGAGGGGATCGAGGTCGAGGAGGTAGGCCCCTTCCTCCTCTTCCCGAAGATAGGACGAGGAGAGGGGAAGCAGGCCCTCTCCCCCGGCGGGACGAAGCCCCTCCGGCCCCGTCTCCACCACCCCGAGGACGCGGTCGGCGAGGAGGGCGGTGCGGCCCCGAACGACGAGAATCCGCGGCCGCCTCTCCGGCCCGGCGGCAGCCATCACTCATCCTCCGAGATGGGGAGGATGCCGGGGGAGGGGGGAAATTCCGGCTCCCCGGGTGAGGGGCCGCCCGCGCCGGGCTCGCCGATGAGGAGGGCGAGGTGTTGCCGCATCCGCCGCATCTCGGCGGCCGCCTCCACGCAGAGGACAAGGGATTGGCGGGCGATGTTCAGGGCGT
>JAZGDQ010000126.1:0-2904 GCA_036477985.1 bacterium | reverse complement strand
GCTCCTTGATGATCTTGGGCGTGGTCATGATCGAGGTCATCATGAATTCCTTGATGGCCTTGTCCTCGCCCGAGCCCCAGTTGACGAACCACATTCCCGTGCCGTCGCTGATCATGCGCTCGGGATGGGGCGTCGAGATGGCGAAGATGTCGATCTTGCGGTTCTTGAAGGCGGGGAGCATGGAGCCGGCGCCGCCGACGGCGAGGATGCGCACGTCCCCGGGCACCTTCAGGCCAGCCCGCCGGAGGATGTCGCGCGCGAGCACGTCGGTCAGGGCGCCGGGGCGCGTCACGCCCACCTTGAGGCCCTTGGCGCGCCGGACTCGCTCCATGAGGGGCATGCCGGGCGTGATGCCCACCTTCTTGGCCGCCTCTTTGTGGATCACCATCCCGATGATGTTGCGGCGGAGGAGATCGACGAAGCCGATCACCTTTTTCCCCCGGTTCAGGGCGTTGAGCTGGTAGGGCCCCGGGCTCGCCGTGAACTCAGCCTTTCCGGCGAGGACGGCCGTCAGGTGGGGGCCGCCGCCCGCGGTGGACTTGACCTCGAGCTCAAGCCCCTCCTCCTTGAAGTATCCCTTGATGCGCCCGACGTAGATCGGGAAGAAGGCCAGGGCGTCGACCGGCTGGGTGAGAATGACCTTCTCCGCCGCCGGGGCGGGAGGAGGGAAGGAAAAGGCGAGGGCGAGGGCGAGCGCGGCGAGAATCGGTGTGCGTTTTTTCATGGCAGGGGTCCTCTCTCTTGGTGTTCCGTATATTCACGAAAACTCGCTCGGGGAGGATCTCCCCCGGCGCATTGGGACGTCCCCGCCCGATCCGGCTCGCGCCCAGGCGGGGATCTCTTCGGGGGGATCCACTCAGCAGAAAATCTGTCCGCGGCGGCTTGCGGGAGGCGGGGGGGCCGCCCTCACCAGGGGGGCCGTGCGCCTTTCGGCTTTTCCATTCATCGTGGTTTAGGGAAATATCCGGCTCTGCGGCCCGCCTGTCAAGGCGGGGATTTTGGGTGGGGGGGCGCAGCCCCCCCCGGGGCTCAGTCCCCCTGCCGGGGCTCAGTCATTCGGGATGACGATGGGCAGCTCCTCGCGGTTTCCCCACTCCTTCCAGGAGCCCAGGTAATTGCGCACCCGGGGGTAGCCCAGGAGGCGCAGGGCGAGATAAGCGTGGGCCGAGCGGTACCCCGTCTGGCAATAGGGGACGATCTCCTTGTCGGGCGTCACCCCGAGGGCCTCGAACTGCGCCCTCAGCTCGGCGGCGGGCTTCATCTCCCCCTCGGGGGTCAGATGCTCGACCCACTCCTGGTGGACGGCGCTCGGAATGGCGCCTCCGCGCGCGGCGAGCGCCTCCGTCCCCCGGTGCTCGCCCGGCCGCCGCGTGTCGAGCACAACGGCGTCCGGCGAATCGATGGCGGCGAGGACATCCTTGTAGGTGGCGAGGAGGTCCCGCCGGGGGGTGTACTCGAAGGGAGCCGCGCGGGGGGGCTCGGCGTCGCGCGTTGTGGGCAGGCCCTCCCGCTTCCAGGCGCCCAGTCCCCCGTCGAGGATGTGGACGTCCCCGTGGCCCAGGTATTCGAGGAACCAGAAGCCGCGCGCGCTGCGCATCCCCGAGGTGTCGTCGTAGAAGACGATGGTGTCGCCGAAGGAGACGCCCCGCTGGCCCAGGAGGAAGGCCCACATCCGCACGAAGGAGTTGAGCGGGGCGTCATCGGTGTCGTCGCAGTTGATGGCGTAGAGGTCGAAGTGGCGCGCGCCCGGGATGTGCCCCATGGCGAACTGCTCGCCGGGCCGGGTGTCGATGACGCGCAGGTTCGGGTCGTCCAGGCTCTCCTGAAGTCGGGCGGGACTCCAGATGAGATCGGGGTTTTCGTAGCCTTTCGGGTTCTCGGCGCTCATGCGCTCTTCTCCACAAGTTCGCGGGCGGGCTGCGCCGCCGGGTTAGTCCGTCCAGAATCCACCGTTCACGTCCACCGCCTCCCCGTTGATGTGGGCCGCCTCCTCGCTCGCGAGGAAGAGGACGGCGGGGGCCACGTCCTCGGGCAGGGTGAGGCGTCCCATCGGGTGGGCGGCCTCGGCCTTGTCGAGCATCTCGGCGGGGGACTCGAAGTGGAGCCCCGTGCGGGCCGGGCCGGGCAGGATGCAGTTCACCGTCACGCCCGACTTGGCCAGCTCGCGCGCGAGGTTGAAGGTGAGGGCGAGGAGGCCCGCCTTGGCGGCGGCGTAGTTGAGGTTGGGGCCGATGCCCCCCATCTTGCCGGCGATGGAGGCGAAGTTGATGATGCGCCCGGCCGGGGAGGCCCGGAGCGCCTCGACCGTCTCCTGGATGCAGTAGTAGGGGGCGAGGAGGTTGACGCCGAGGACGGCGGCCCAGTCCGCCTCGGTCAGCTCGAAGGCGGGACGGATGGGCATGTAGCCGGCCGCGTTGATCAGGACGTCGCAGCCGCCGAGCCATTCGAGGGCCTCGCGCATCGTCTCGCGGATGGCGGGGGGAACTTCGAGGTCGCAGGCGGCTTTGCGGAGCCGATCGGAGGGCCCCTCCAGGGCCGCCAGGCGGGGCCCCTCGCGGTCGAGTGCGAAGAGGCGGGCGCCGGCCTCGAGGAAGCCCTCGGTGATGACGGCGCCCATGTCGCCCGCGGCGCCGGTGAGAATGACCTTTTTCCCCTGAAAATCGAAGCGAATCGGCATGTGACGCCCTTTGTCGGGTGAGGGCGCGCCCCGAGGGGGGCGGGCCGGATGGAGCCGCACAGCGGCGGGCCGGGAGCTGGAGGATGATCTCTAGCACGACCGCGCGGCCGGCTCCCGGAGTGAGGGGGGGGGATATTCCTCCCCGCGGGAGACTGATATACTGGAGGTGCATCCCAGACCGACGTCCGGCAGTGCCGCCGACCGGGTGTTGTTCTCTCTCCCATCGG
>JAZGDQ010000125.1:0-2342 GCA_036477985.1 bacterium | reverse complement strand
TGGCGATACTCGGGCTCGGGCTTGCTCCTCCGCGACACCTCCCACATCCTCAGGAGCCTTCACGTCGTGGAAGGGGCGGGGCGCGTGCGCGTCTCCTTCCCCTCGGGGGAGAGCTATGCGTGCCGCGTCGTGGCCAAGGACGCGAACAACGACCTCGCCCTCGTTCGCCTGGAGGGGATGCGCCCGCGGGCGGAGGGTTTCACGGTGGACCCCCGCACCCGGATTGAGGTTGGAGAGCAAGTTCACGCCCTGGGCTACCCCCTGGGGCCGGGTCTGAGCCGGAGGCCGAGCATCGTCTCGGGGCAGGTGAACGCCGACACCGGGCCGCGGGACAACATTGCCCAGTTCCGGATGACCTCCCGGATTCAGGAGGGGAGCAGCGGGGGGCCCGTGGTGAACTCCAAGGGCCTTCTCGTCGGAATCGCCTCCTCGGGCTTCGTCCGAAAGGGCGTGGTGCGGGCGCGCTTCGGCGCCAAGGTTTCGGCGGCCTCCCTCATCCTGGAGAGGGCCCGCCTCGTTCAGCGGTTCGACGTGCGCGTCGAGCGCCGCGAAAAAGCCTCCTACACCCCCCAGGAGATTTTCAGGGAGTTCTCGCCCTACGTCGTCCTGATCGAGACCCAGTAGGGGGGGCGGTCCGCCCTATCGTCCTCCGAATCTCCGGCGCCGCCGTTCTCCTTGTCTCATCCCCCGCCGACTCTCTTGCGCAAAACCCCTTCCTCCGCGCGAATGCGGCGACGGCGCAATCGCCCCGCCTCCACCGGAATCTCGCTTCGCGCCTTCTCGCTGGAGGTGGAGCCGCGCGCCTACTTCTTCCCCTCGGCCCCCTCGGCCACCTTATCTTTGAACTCCTCGTTGTTGAGGACCCAACCGAGGGCGCGCATGACGTTCTGGAGCCCGAGGACGTGGAGGTCCTCTCCGTACATGCTCGCCACGCAATCGGAGAGGACGATGACGCGGTAGTCGAGGTTGAACGCGGTGAAGGCCGTGTTCATGACGCAGGTGTTGGTGTTGATGCCCATCAGGCAGACGTTCTTCGCCCCGAGGGTGTCCAGCAGGTTTTTCAGGTCGGTGCCCATGAAGCAGTCCAGGCGCTTCTTGTTGTCGATGACGTAGTCGCCCTCCTCGAGCAGGGCCGGAATCATCTCGGTGGTGACTTCGCCCTCGATGTTGTGGTCGTTCACCGTGCTCTTGCGGCCGGGGGTGAGGCGGTTCTTATCGTCCTGGATGTCGTGGAGCATCTTCCAGAAGGGCACCCTCATCCCCTCGCTTCCCAGGCCGGGAATCTTCCGGAAGACGAGCTTGACGTGAACGACGGGAATCTGGTGGGCGCGGGCGAATTGCAGCAGCTCCTCGCCGTTTCCGATAACCTTCTCGCAATCCTCGTCGCTCGCGGGCATCGTCGCCACCTCCGGGTCCAGATGACCCCGGTGCATATCGATGGTGACGACCACGGTCTCCTTGGGATCGAGAGTGAGCATCTCCGTCAGCGTGTCCGTCATCTCTGAGCGATCGAGAATCTCAACCTGGGCCATGGCGCGTCTCCTCTGCGGCGAGAGCATCACGGGGTTTTAGGCGGTGTCCCGCGCTCCCCCGTATGGACATGTGGAAGGGGAGCAGCCTAGCACAATCGGGCGCCCCGGAGGGCGCAAAATCGCGGTGTTCGGCGCAAATGGCTCCGGCCGGGTACCGGCTTGATTTCCTTTCGCTTTCGGCGGCGCTGAGTCCCCCAAAAGGCCAGGGGCCGCCGGCGAGAGGCGCCAGTCGCGGGGGGGAAGGATAACGCCGGGTTCGGAGGTCAGCGCCCGCCGGAGGGAGCTGCGCTCGCCGGAGGGAAAGGCGCCCGGAAATGCGCAGGGCCGGGAAGCGAAAAAGAGCGCGGCCGGGGAGGCCGCGCCCGCCATCCGGCCGGTTGGCTTTCCTGGAGCCGACGAGCGGACTCGAACCGCTGACCTGCTGATTACGAATCAGCTGCTCTACCAACTGAGCTACGCCGGCCCGCGGGAAGGAGGGCGCGCCCCCTCGCCCCGCGGGGGGTATTGAACACAGGGGCCCGGCGGGCGTCAAGACGGCGCGGGCGCCCCTCCGCCGGCCCTTCTTTCCGGGGCCTGAGCTTGACTTTTCCCAGGGGCCGAACGATCCTCCCCACGCGTTGTGCCGCTAGCTCAGTTGGTAGAGCAACGGACTTTTAATCCGTAGGCCCGGGGTTCGATCCCCCGGCGGCACACCAGCCTTCATCCCCGGGAATCAAGGGATTTTCCGCCCGGCATCCTCTCCCACGGCCCCCCCTCGGCCGGAAGGAGTGGCCATGCGCATCCGCTTTTGGGGAACGCGCGGCTCCCTGC
>JAZGDQ010000124.1:0-3670 GCA_036477985.1 bacterium | reverse complement strand
CCATGCGCGAGGCCATCGTCGAGGGGGCGGCCGTCCGGCTGCGGCCCATCCTCATGACCTCGATCACCACCGTGATCGCCCTCGTCCCGCTGGCCCTCGGCTGGGGGAAGGGCTCCGAGATGCTCAGGCCCCTGGGAATCGTAGTCTCCTTCGGGCTCTCGCTCTCGACCTTCGTTATCCTCTTCCTGACCCCTTCGCTCTATGAGGTGGTCCACAACGGGGTCGCCGTCCTCCGCCGGTGGGTGGGGCTCCCGCCCCGCAAGTTCGCCCCCCGGGAGGCGGAGGAGGAGGGGGCCGTCCTGGACGCCAACGGGAACGAGGTGCGGGCGGGCGCGGAGGAGGAGTCATTTCTTCCTCAAAGGTAAGCCGTCCCCCGCCCCAAAGGTGAGCCGCTCCCCGGCGCCGGCGGGCGCCCCGGCGGCGGGGGGCGCCCTGCGCCAAAGGTGAGCCGCTCCCCCGCCCCCGAATTCCCCCGCGCGGCCCGGCGGCGGCAGGCTGGCGTCCTCCCGGCGGGACCGGTAGAATTCCCTCCATCCTCCACCGTCAACGACGCCGACAACCGGAGCCGGCATGGCCAAAGGCGCGAAGGAAAAAACGGAGCCCGGCATCGGTCCCCTCGTTCGCGCGGACGGGCGGCTGCCCGACGAGCTGCGCGAGGTGCGCGCTCAGCTCGACTACATCCTCACGTCGGCGGGGAGCTGCCTGATCGAGATGGGCAACACCCGGGTGCTGTGCACGGCCTCGGCCGAGGATCGCGTCCCCCCCCACAAGCGGAACAGCGGGGAGGGCTGGGTGACGGCGGAGTACTCCATGCTGCCCGGGAGCGGGACCTCCCGCGTGCCCCGCGAGCGGGCGCGGGCCGGCCGGGCGATGGAGATCCAGCGTCTCATCGGCCGCTCCATGCGGTCGGTGGTGGATCTCTCCCGCCTGGGCGAGCGCACCATCTACATCGACTGCGACGTCCTCCAGGCCGACGGCGGAACCCGCTGCGCCGCCATCACGGGCGGCTACCTGGCGCTGGCCCGCGCCGTCGCCACCCTGATGCAGACGGGGAAGATGCGCGAGGACCCGCTGACGGGCTCGGTGGCGGCCGTGAGCGTCGGCCTCTTCGGGGGGACGCCCATCCTCGATCTCGACTTCGGCGAGGACGCCAGCGCCGACGTGGACATGAACATCGTCATGACGGGGAAGGGGATGTTCGTCGAGGTGCAGGGAACGGCCGAGGGGAGCGCCTTCCGCAAGAGCGAGTTGAACGAACTGCTCACCCTGGCCGAGAAGGGCATCGCCCAGCTCCAGGGGATCCAGTCCCGCCTCCTCTCCGACGCCTGAGCCCGCCGCCCCCTCCGTGCGGATCCTCCTGTCGAGCCGGAATCCCGGGAAGGCGCGCGAGGTGCGCGCCGCCCTGGCGGATCTGCCCGTCCGCCTCCTCACCCTGGATGAGGCCGGCGTCGCGGCCGAGGCGGAGGAGTCGGGCGCGACCTACGCCGAAAACGCCCTCGAGAAGGCGAGGCTGGCGGCGGAGGAGAGCGGCCTGCCCGCCCTCGCCGACGACTCGGGGATCGAGGTGGACGCACTGCCGGGGGAGCTGGGTCCGCGCTCGGCGCGCTTCGGAGGGGAGGGGCTGGACGACGCGGGGCGCAACCGCCTCCTGCTCGAGCGCCTGGAGGGAGTGGAGGAGGCGCGCCGCGGGGCGCGCTTCGTGTGTGTCCTTGCGTTTTGCCGGCCGGGGGGCCCGAGCCGCCTCTTCGAGGGCGAGCTTGCGGGGCGCGTCCTCACCGCCCCGCGCGGGGAGGGCGGCTTCGGCTACGACCCCCTCCTCTTTCTGCCGGAGCGGGGGTGCACGGTGGCCGAGCTGGAGGTGGAGACGAAGAACCGGATCAGCCACCGGGGCCGGGCCCTGGCGGCCTTCCACGATTGGCTGCGGGAGGAGATCGGCCGGGAGGGGCAGGCGGCGAAGGGGTAGGGGGAAGGTTTCGCGCGGTTCACGCTCGGAAGGAGAAAGCGATGTCGAGAGTGCGGATGATCGATCCCGCGGAGGCGGAGGGGGAGGTGGCCCGAATCTACGGGGCCTTGGAGGAGATGTTCGGCCGGGTTCCGAATTTTTACCGGACGCTGTCGAACTCCCCCCTGGTGGCCAAGATGCTTCTCCCCATCAACGCCGTCCTCCAGCGGGAGGGGGCGGGGAGCCTGCTCAGCTGCCGCCTCAAGGAGATGGTCATCATCAAGACGAGCCAGCTCAACGGCTGCGCCTACTGACTGGCCCACAACACGGCGCTTGGTCAAGCGGCGGGAATCACCGAGGAGCAGGTCGAGGCCATCGGGACCGACGAGTACATGACCTCCCCCCATCTGGCGCCGCGCGAGCGGGCGGCCGTGCTCTGGGCGGAGCACGTGACGCGAAACACGGCCCGCGCGCGCGAGGACGTCTTCGAGGAGGTGCGCAAGCACTTCAGCGAGGCGGAGATCGTCGAGCTGACGCTGATGAGCGGCTTCTTCAACATGCTCAACCGCTTCATGGATTCGCTTCAAATCCCGATCGAGGAGCAGCGGGAGGTGAACAAGATCCGGCGGACCGTCCACCTGGACCCGGAGAAGATGAGGGGCTACTTCGAAGAGGTGGCGGCGAACTGGCCCGCCGCCTTCCCGGCGCCGGAGGCGTGAGAGGCGCGCTCGACTGCCTTCGACCCGAGCTCAGGCCGAGGGTAGCTCGTCGCAGGCCGCGGGGCCGGGCTCTCCCAAGACGAAAAACGAAACGCCCCCGGGGGAGGTGACGCCCGCAAGGGCGGCCAGGGGGGAGGGACAACTCGTTCCCCCACCCTAACCCTCCCCGCTCGACTGAGCTCGTCGCAGGCCGGAGGGGGAGGGAAAAGTGAGGGCGCGCATATCTTCCGCTGTATGCGCTCTTCTCCCTCCACCCCCGCCTCAGGCGGCGTTCACGAGGCAGGACCGCTCGCACGCCCCCCATCCCGGCCAGCGGGGACAGCAGGTGATGAGGAGCTCGGGCTCTCCGAGGAGGGAGGTGCGCGCGGCGTGCAGGGCGTCGATCTGCACCGTTGTCCACTTGCCCGTCTCGGGGCAGAGAACCCTCACCGGCTTCTTGTAGCGGCGGTATATGTGGACCGGCAAGGGCGAACGCAAAACTTCCATTCTGCTCCGCCTCCACAAACCAAGGGGCGGCTAGGCGGTCTTTCGAACAACAACCTCCATCCGCCTCAGGGCGCGGGCGGAAACTTCGGCGCCGTCCAGCCCCCGTTCGGGAAGGTGGGCTTCGCCGGCATCCTCCAGGCGACGTCCTTCAGGCATGCCTGATCGCATTCCATCCGGCTGGGCCAGCGGGCGCACTCCTGCACCCTGAGCTTGGGATCGCCGAACATCGCCGACCGCGCGGCGCGTCCCGCGTCGACGTGGATGGCCGTCGTCCGGCCCGTCTCGGGGCACTCGACGGCCGTCCTCCATTTGTATCGCTTGTAGACGTCCAGCATGGTGGGAAGCAGAACGAAGACGAAGCCGAGAAGCACGACCGAGCCGATGGGAAAGACGATTTCGCTGAGCATGGACACCTCCTCCCGTGAGGTTGCACCGAGGCAGAGGCCCGCGGGTCCGCCGCCCCGGGCCCGGGGCGCTCTTTCGTTCCTCCCGTCGCCGGGCTCACGCCACCTTGGCGAGACAG
>JAZGDQ010000123.1:0-3159 GCA_036477985.1 bacterium | reverse complement strand
AACACCGCCCCAAAGGCGCCGTTCCCGTCTTCGCCGCCCGCGAGTCTTTAGGAAGCCGCTTGCCGGAAATGGGCCGCGAGTCCATCCTGGAGGTCCATGGCAAGGCGGCCAGCCCGGCCGGGCGGCCTGAATCATCCGATTCCCCGCCGGGACCGGGCGGGGCGGACCGGACCATCGGCGCATCGCGGCTTCGGCGCGGAGGAAATCCACGGCGGCGCATGAAGCGAGCCAAGCCGCCGCCCCCCTCGGGTTCGCGAAGGCGGTTGAGGAAGCGGGCTTCGAGGTGGGATAATTTTTTCGATGTCGTTTTCCGCATGGCGGTGCCATGTGCGGCGACCGAAGAATCGCGGTTTCAATGATCTTCGCCCAAGTCTCGCCATCTTGCTCAACCGCAACCGCTGAGACTCGATGACATGGACCTCACCCTATCTCCGCGGGAAGCCTCGCTCCAGAAGATGACGCGCGCCTTCGCGCGGGCCGAGATTCTCCCCATCGCCGCCCGCCGCGACCGCCGCCTCCCCCCCGAGGAGGCTTTTCCCTGGGAGATCATCGACAAGGCCGACGCCCTCGGCCTGCGCACCCTCACCGTCCCCAAGGCGTTCGGCGGCTACGGCGCGGGCCACCTCGAGCAGGCGATCGCCTCCGAGGAGCTGGCCTACGGCGACCTGGGCGTGGCCGTCTCCCTCGACCAGACCTGGAAGTTCACCCGCTTCCTCATCGAGGAGACCACCCAGGAGCAGCGCGACCGCCACCTCGGGGACTTCCTCACCGACCCGCGCGCCCTCCTCGCCCTCGCCACCTCCGAGCCCCACAGCGGGACCGACACCTTCCTCCTCTACGACGCCCCGGGCGCGGGGCCGCGCATGACGGCCCGCCGCGAGGGGGAGAGCTACGTCCTCGACGGAACCAAGCACTTCATCTCGAACGGGGGGCTGGCGAAGTTCTACTTCATCTTCGCGCGCACGGCCCCGGAGCGCCCCATGAGCGAGGGGCTCACCTGCTTCCTCGTCCCGCGCGACGCGCCCGGCTTCTCGATCGGGGAGGCGCACAGCAAGCTCGGCCGGCGGCTCCTCCAGAACGGGGAGCTCGTCCTGCGCGAGTGCCGCGTGCCGGCCGCCAACCTGGTGGGCGAGTGGAACGGGGGGCTCCAGGTCCTCGCCCGCGGGGTGAGCGGCGCCCTCATCCCCGTCATGGGCCCCACCCGCCTCGCCTACGACCTGGCGCGGGAGGCGGCCGCGCGCACCGGCGCCCTCTCGGAGCAGTGGGTCCAGATGCATCTGACCGAGATGTACATGCTCATCGAGGCCGCCCGCACCTTCCTCCACGCCGCCGCCTGGCACGCCGACCATCCGAGCGATGAGTCCAAGCGCCGCCTCATGGCCAAGGTCTTCGCCTCCGAGGCCGCGGTGAAGGTCTGCCGGATGGCGATGGAGATGTGGGGCCGGGCGGGGGACGTCCACCACGACGACCGCCCGACGCCCGAGAAATGCTGGCGGGACATTCTCAGCTACCTCCACGGCTACGGGACGAACCAGGCCGTGAAGATCAAGTGCGCCCCCCTCCTGAAGCTGGATGGGGAGGAGGAATGGTGATACAGTCCCTCGAATCGGTCATCCGAACCCGAACTGTCGGCCAGAGAGGAAATCCGCTATGCCTGCCTACAAGAAAAGCGACGCCAGGGCCTACTGCCGCGAGAACATGAAGGGAATCTGGGCCGCCATCCCCTACCCCTTCGACGATAAGGACCGGATCGACGAGGACGCCTTCCGGGCCGACATCCGCCACTTCATCGACGATCTGGGAATCAAGGGCTTCTTCGTCGGCGGCCTCATCGGGGAGTTCTGGTGCCTCACGAAGGAGGAGCGCCTGCGCGGCCAGGAGATCGCCTGCGAGGAGGCGGGCGAGGTCCCCATCATCGCCCACACCGGCCACACCTCGGCCAAAGAAGCCGTCGAGCTGACCAACGCCGCCGCCGAGGCGGGGGCCGCCTACGCCATCCTGGGGAACCCCTATTTGGGCGCCTCGGGCATCCCCGAGCGCGTGCGCGCCTTTTTCTCCTACGTCTGCGCCCGCACCGACCTCGGCGTCTCCCTCTTCAACTTCGGCGGCTCGGGCTACCTCATGTCGCCCGAGCTGATCGGCCAGATCGTGGACGAGAACGAGAACATCTGCTGCGTCAAGAACGCCGGGCCGAAGTACCACTGCGACGAGGTGCGCGAGGCCGTGGGCGACGAGATCGTGGTGACCGACCCGGCGGAGACCCAGTGGTTCTTCAACCGGGCCTACCACAAGCAGCAGACCTTCATGAGCAGCCCCGACCCCTTCCTCTACCAGCGCACGGGCAACCTGGGCATGCAGCGCTACACCAACCTCATCGACGAGGGGAACCTCGAGGAGGCCTGGACGGCCCGCGAGGCGATGAACCCCATCCGCCGCGTCGCCGACAAATGGCTCTGGAAGCCCTGGTCCCTGGGTGCCTTCCCCATCCCGGCCCTGAAGACCTGGATGGACCTGATGGGGATGACCGGGGGACCCTCGCGCCCGCCCATGGTGCCCCTCTCGAGCGCCGAGAGGGAGGATCTGGCGGGCGACCTGCGCTCGGTGGGCCTGATCGACTGAACTCCCCGGGCGGGGAAGCCGAGGGGAGCGAAAGGGGCCGGGCGGGGCTGTCCGAACGCACGCGAGCTGGCCGCCCGTCCCCCCCCGTCCCCCCTCGCCGCGGGGGCGGCCCGAAGAGGCGCCGCCGCCGATGGGGCGGCCCTCGCCGATGGGGGGTTTGCAAAAGATCCGATGAGCGAATATCTCGAGTTCGACCCCGCCGAGATCGAGCGGCGCCAGGTCTACCGCCTCCTCACGGGCGCGGTCGTCCCCCGGCCCATCGGCTGGGCCTCCTCCTACAGCCGGGCCGGGGTGGCCAACCTCGCACCCTTCAGCTTCTTCACCGTGGTCTGCGTCATCCCCCCCATGATCTCCCTCACCATCGCCCGCAACCCCGACGGGAGCGAGAAGCACACCCTCATCAACGCCAAGGAGTCGGGCGAGTTCACCATCAACGTCGCCACCCTCCCCAACTGGGAGCCCATGGTGGACACGGCGAACGGGATTCCCGGCGGGGAGAGCGAGTTCGAGGCGACGGGGCTGACCCCCATCGCGGGGGTG
>JAZGDQ010000122.1:0-9356 GCA_036477985.1 bacterium | reverse complement strand
CCCGACCTTTCCCTTGCGGTCGCCCACCGTGACCAGGGCGCTGAAGCTGAAGCGCCGGCCGCCCTTGACGACCTTGGCCACCCGGTTGATGTAGATCACCCGGTCGACGAACTCGCTCTCGGCCTGTTCCCTGTTGTCGCGCCGCCTTGACGTCCGGTCCGCCATTAAAATTTCACCCCCGCCTCACGGACCGCATCCGCAAGCATCTTCACGCGGCCGTGGTAGATGAATCCGTTGCGATCGAACACCACCTTCTCGACTCCCTTCGCCTTGACCCGATCGCCCAGAAGCTTGCCCACGATGGCCGCTCCCCCCCGGTTGTTCCCCCGGGCGCCCTCGGCGCTCCCGGCCTGGGCCTCGAACTCCTTCTCCCGGGAGGAGGCCGCCGCCAACGTCCGCCCCTCGATGTCGTCGATGATCTGGGCGTAGATGTGCCGGCTGCTGCGGAAGACCGAGAGGCGGGGGCGCTCGGGCGTGCCGCTCAACTTCTTGCGGATCCGCCGCTTCCTCGAGAGCCAGGCTTCGCGCTTGTTCTTCTGGGACACCGCTTCTCCACCTCCCGGGCTAGACGCCCGCCTTGCCCACCTTGCGCCGCACGTACTCGCCCGTGTAGCGGATCCCCTTGCCCTTGTAGGGCTCGGGGGGCCGGATGCGCCGGATTTCCGAAGCCACCCAGCCGACGATTTCCTTGTCGATCCCCTTCACCTTGATCGCCGTCCGCTGCCGGTCGCTCTGCACCTCGAACTCGATTCCCTCGATGGCCTCGATCTTCACCGGATGGGAGAAGCCCACGTTGAGGAGGAGCCCCTTGCCCTCGGGCTGGACCCGGAATCCCAGGCCGATCACCTCGAGCTCCTTCTCGAAGCCCTTCGTGACGCCCTCGACCATGTTGGCCACCAGGGTGCGGGTGAGGCCGTGGAGGGACTTGTCGAGCCGGTTCTCGGTGGGCCGGGTGACGCGGATCACCCCGTCGGCCACCTCCACCTTGGGCCGCGGGTGCAGATCCCGGGAGAGGGCTCCCTTGGGCCCCTTGACGAAGATCGAGACGCCCTCTATCCGCACCTCCACCCCCGAGGGGATGGGAATCGGCTTATTTCCGATGCGCGACATCGACCACCCTCACCAGATTTCGCAGAGCACTTCTCCGCCCACCCCGAGCCGGCGCGCCTCCTCGTCGGTGACGACGCCTTTGGAGGTGGACAGGATGGCGATTCCCATTCCGTTGAGCACCTTCGGCACATCCTCCCGGCCCACGTACACCCGCCGGCCGGGCGTGCTCACCCGCTTGAGGCCGTTCAAAATCTCGCCCTCCCCCTCGTTGAGATGGAGGTCGACGAGAATCCGGTCCTGCCCCTTGTCGCCCGGCCGCACCTCGTATCCGCGAATGAAGCCCTGGGAGCGGAGGATGCCGACGATCTGCGCCTTGATGCGGCTGCCCGGAATCTCGGTGCTGGTCTGGCCCGCCTGCACCGCGTTGCGGATGCGGGTCAGCAGATCGGCGATCGGGTCGGTCATGCTCATCTAAGGCCTCTCCCCTACCAGCTGGACTTGGTGACGCCGGGGATCTCGCCCTGCAGGGCGAGGGTGCGGAAGCAGATGCGGCAGAGCTTGAACCGCCTCAGATAGCCGCGCGGGCGCCCGCACCGCAGACAGCGGGTGTAGCCCCGCACCCCGAACTTAGGAGTCTTCTTTTGCTTCGCGATCAGGCACTTTTTCGCCACGGCCCCTCCCCTCAGCCTTCCCGGAACGGAACGCCCAAAAGGCGGAGAAGGGCCCGGCCCTCCTCGTCCGTGGACGCCGTGGTGGAGATCACCACTCCGAGGCCGTGGGACCTGTCCACCTTGTCCACGTCGATCTCAGGAAAGATCAGCTGCTCCCGGATCCCCACGCTGTAGTTGCCCCGCCCGTCGAAGGCCTTCGGGCTCAGCCCCCGGAAGTCGCGCACCCGGGGAAGGGCGATGTTGATCAACCTGTCGAGAAAATCCCACATCCGGATCCGCCGGAGGGTCACCTTCGCCCCCACCGACATCCCCTCCCGCAGCTTGAAGTTCGCGATCGACTTGCGGGCCTTGGTGATGATGGGCTTCTGGCCGCTGATGACGGCCAGCCCCTCGACCCCGCCCTCGAGCACGGCCGCGGTCTGCACCGCCTCGCCCAGGCCCATGTTCAGCGTCACCTTCTCCACGTTGGGGACCTGCATCACATTCTTGTAGTTGAAGTCCTTGTGCAGCTGCGCCACCACCTCGTCCTTGTAGCGCTGCAGCAGCCTTGGAACGTAAGCCATCTCTTCGCGTCCCTCTCGCCCGCCGTGCGGGCCGCCCCGCCTACACCGTGTCGAGAATCTCTTTGCTGCGCTGGGTCACGCGGACCCGGCGCCCGTCCTCCAGACGCTTTCGCTGCACCCGGGAGGGCTTTCCCGCCTTCGGGTCCACGGGCATCACGTTGCTGATGTGAATCTTCCCCTCGCGCTCGATGATTCCGCCCTGCTGGCCCATCTGGGTCGGCTTGGTGTGGCGCTTGATCATGTTGAGCTTCTCGACGATGACCCGGTTCTCATCTTTGAGCACGCGGAGAATCTTGCCGCGCTTTCCCTTCTCGCGCCCGGCGATCACCTCGACGACGTCGCCCTTCTTGACGTGAGACTTCTTTGCGCTCATGCCTGCCGACCTCAGAGCACTTCGGGGGCGAGCGAGACGATGCGCATGAAGCGCTTGCGCCGCAGCTCCCGCGCCACGGGGCCGAAGATGCGGGTCCCCACGGGCTCGCGCGCCTCGTTCACGATGACGACGGCGTTGTCGTCGAAGCGGATGTAGGTCCCGTCGTCCCGGCCCACTTCCTTCACCGTGCGGACCACGACCGCCCGCACGACCGAGCCCTTCTTCACCGGGCTCCTGGGCGCCGCCTCCTTCACCGAGACGACGATGATGTCGCCGATGCGGGCGTAGCGGCGGCGCGTGCCGCCGAGGACCTTGATGCACTGGACGCGCTTGGCCCCCGAGTTGTCCGCCACTATGCACATGGTCTGCATCTGGATCATCTTCGCGCTCTTCCTTTGCGCCCTATTGGGCCCGCGTGATCACTTCGAGCAGCCGCCAGCGCTTGCGCCGGCTGACCGGGCGCGTCTCCACGATGCGCACCTGGTCGCCCACCTTGAGCGTGTTCTCGCCGTCGTGGACGAGATACTTCTTCCGCCGGCGGATCACCCGCTTGAAGGTGGAGTGGGCGAAGGTGCGCGTCACCTCGACGGTGGCGGTCTTGTCCATCTTGTCGCTCACCACCATGCCCATGCGGACCTTGCGGCGGCCGCGATCCTCGTCCATCGGCTATTTCTCCTCCGGGGCGGCGGCGGCTCCCTCCGCCGCCTTTCCCTGCTTCGAAGTCAGCACCCGCGCCAGGTCCCGCCGCAGGAGGCGGATTCGGGCCGTGTTGTCGAGCTGGTTCGTCGCCTTGCGGAACTTGAGGTTGAACAGCTCGCGGCGCAGCTCACGCTCCTTCTCCTTGAGCTCCCCGGCGCTCAGCTCTTGCACCTCTTCCATCTTCACGGGCGGCTCTCCCTATACCGTCACGAAGCGCGTCTTGAGCGGCAGCTTCTGGGCCGCCAGCCGAAGCGCCTCGCGGGCCACGTCGACCGGAACGCCGTCCATCTCGTAGAGAATCCGCCCGGCCTTGACGTTCGCCACCCAGGCCTCGGGCGATCCCTTTCCCTTCCCCATCCGGACCTCGGCCGGCTTCTTCGTGATCGGCTTGTCCGGGAAGACGCGGATCCAGATGCGCCCGCCGCGGCGGACGTGGCGCGTCATGGCGATCCGCGCCGCCTCGATCTGCCGGGCCGTGAGCTGCCCCGTCGTCTCGGACTGAAGCCCGTAGTTCCCGAAGGCGAGCCGAGCGCCCCGAAGGGTCATCCCGCGAAGGCGGCCCTTCTGCTGCTTGCGGTACTTGGTGCGCTTGGGCTGCATCATGGCCCGGCTCTCTCCCCTTCCCTAGTCCGCCGGCGCGCCCGCGGGCGGGCGCCTCCGCGTGGAGCGGATCATCTCGCCCCGGAAGATCCACACCTTTATGCCGATCATGCCGAAGGTCGTCTTCGATTCGGCGAAGCCGTAGTCGATGTCGGCCCGCAGGGTCTGGAGCGGCACCCGGCCCTCCCGGTACCACTCGGTGCGGGCGATCTCGGCGCCGCCCAGTCGGCCCGAGCACTTCACCTTCACGCCCTTGGCGCCGAAGCGCATGGCCGAGGCGACAGCCTTCTTCATGGCCCGGCGGAAGGCGATGCGCCGCTCGAGCTGCATGCCGATGTTCTCGGCCACGAGCTGGGCGTCCATCTCGGCCTTCCGGACCTCCTTGATGTTCACGTAGATCTGCTTTCCGGTCAGCTCCTGGAGGTCGGCCTTGAGCTTGTCCACCTCGGCGCCCCGCTTGCCGATGATGATGCCCGGCCGCGCGGTCCAGATGTTGATCCGCGCCCGCTCGTTCGTGCGCTCGACCTCGACGCTGCTCACCCCCGCGTGGGAGAGCCGGGTCTTCACGAATTCGCGGATCTTCAGATCCTCATGGAGCAGGTCGGCGTAGTCGCGCCCGGCGAACCAGGTGGAAATCCATCCGCGGGTGATCCCGACCCGAAAGCCGATGGGGTGAACCTTCTGGCCCATATATCCTCCCCCTTATTCGTTTTCGCCGAGCACCACGGTGACGTGACAATAGCGGTGCTTAATCCGGCCGAGGCGGCCCCGCGCACGGGCCCGGAACCGCTTGACCGTGGGACCCTGATCCACGGCCACCCTTTGGACGGTGAGGGCCTCGGGGTCGTCGGCCTCTCCCTTGTCGGTCGCGTTGGCGAGCGCCGAATTGATGAGCTTCTCCATGGTCCGCGCCGACGCGCGGGTCGAAAGGCGGAGCATGGTGAGCGCCTCGGAGACGCGCTTGCCGCGGATCATGTCGGCGAGCTGGCGCGTTTTGCGCGGCTTGCTCCGGTCGTACTTGAGAGTCGCTTTCGACATCCGCCCTTCTCCCGGACTACTTCAGGGTGATCGTCCTCTTGGTGACTCCCGAATGGCTCCTGAACGTGCGGGTGGGAGAGAAATCGCCCAGCTTGAATCCCACCATGTTCTCCGTCACGTAGACGGGGATGAACTTCTTTCCGTTGTGGACGGCGAAAGTGTGCCCGACGAAATCGGGGACGATGGTCGAGCGGCGCGACCAGGTGCGGATCATCCGCTTCTCCCCGCTGCCTTCCATGGCCTCCACCTTCTTGCGGAGGTGATCGTCGACGAAGGGTCCCTTGTGAAGCGATCGCGCCATGGCTCTCGGACTCCCCTCCCCGATCCGGCTACTTGGACTTTCGCCGCCGGACGATGAACTTGGACGAAGACTTGTTCACCTTGCGCGTCTTGTAGCCCTTCGTCGGTTTGCCCCAAGGGGTGGCGGGATGCCGCCCCCCCGAGCTCTTTCCCTCGCCCCCGCCGAGGGGGTGGTCGACGGGATTCATCGCCACCCCGCGCACATGGGGCCGGCGGCCGAGCCAGCGGTTCACGCCGGCCTTGCCGAGGGTCACGTGCGAGTGGTCGGAGTTCCCGACCGCGCCGATCGTCGCGTAGCAGGAGACGTGGATCATCCGCACCTCGCCCGAGGAGAGGCGGAACTGGGCGTATTTCCCCTCCTTGGCCATGAGCTGGGCGCTTGCGCCGGCGCTGCGCGCGATCTGCCCCCCCCGCCCGGGCTGGAGCTCGATGTTGTGACACACCGTGCCGGAGGGGATGTGGGAGATCGGAAGCGCGTTGCCCGCCCGCAGCTCGGCCTCAGGGCCCGAGACGAGCTGATCGCCCACCTGGATGCCCTCGGGCGCGAGGATGTAGCGCTTCTCCCCGTCGAGGTAGACGAGAAGGGCGATCCGCGCCGAGCGGTTCGGGTCGTACTCGATGGTGCGCACCTTGGCCGGAACGCCGGTCTTCTCCCGGCGGAAGTCGACGACGCGGTAGCGCCGCTTGTGGCCGCCGCCGCGCCAGAAGGTGGTGGTGCGCCCGAGGTTGTTGCGCCCGCCGCTCTTGGAGAGCCCCCGGGTGAGCGACTTCTGCGGGGGGACCCGCGAGAGGTCGTCCCGCACGAGGACGTCCTGAAAACGCCTTCCCGGGGACGTGGGCTTGTACTTCTTGATCGGCATCGCTTCTCTTCCGCTCCGGCTTCGCTCCGGCCCCTAGGCCGACTCGAAGAACTCGATGGCGTCGCCTTCCTTGAGGGTGACGATCGCCTTCTTCCACGGCGGGCGGGAGCCGGAGTGCCGGCCTACTCGCACCCGCTTGCCGGGGACCATCATGGTGTTCACCTTGATGACGGTGACGTTGAAGAGCTGCTCAACGGCGCCGCGAATCTCGGTCTTGTTCGCCCGGGGGGAGACCTCGAAGACGACCTTGTTGAACGCCTCGTTGCTCTGAACGCTCTTCTCGGTCACGCAGGGCCTCCGAATCACCGAGGTCGGTTCCATCTTCTCAGCCCGCCAGCCTGCTCACGATGGCCGCGAGCGCCTCCTTGGTGCACAGGAGGTGTTCGTGCCACATGATGTCGTAAACGTTCAGCCCCTCGGCCCGGATCGACTTGGCTCCCTGTATGTTGCGGAGGGCGAGGCGGAAGTTCTCCTCCCCCGACTCGTCCACCATGAGGGTCTTCCCCTGGGCCTGGAGGCTCTTGAGGGCGCCCGCCATCAGCCGGGTCTTGGGGGCCTCGAGCGCGAAGTCGCGCATGACCTTGAGCTTGCCCTCCTTCCACTTCAAGTTGAGGGCGCTCCGCAGGGCGCCGCGCCGCATCTTCTTCGTCATCTTCTGGGCGTGGCTCCGCGGCTTGGGGCCGAAGACCGTCCCGCCGTGGCGCCAAATCGGGGACTTCACGTCGCCCGCCCGGGCCCGGCCCGTCCCCTTCTGGCGCCAGGGCTTGGCCCCGGTGCCGTGGACCTCGCTGCGGGTGCGGGTCGAATGGGTCCCGGCGCGGCGGCCGGCGAGCTGGCACTTCACCATCTGGTGGATGAGATGGAGCTTCACCTCGCCGTCGAAGACGGCGCCGGGGAGCTCCACCTGCTCCACCACGTTTCCCTCGAGGTCGTGAACGTCGATCTGGACCATGGTCTGACTCATCCTCACCGGCCGCGCGCCGCGCGCTTGGAGACCTTGAGCGGATTGAGGCTGCGAACCTGCTCCTTGGGCTTCTCCAAGCCTCGGCCCTTGTTCTTCTTGCTGCGGCGCAGCAGGAGAATTCCGTTCTTCGCCCCGGGGACGGCGCCGCGCACGAGGAGGAGATTCTCCTCGGGCATGACGTCCACCACCATGAGGCCCTCGATGGTGACGCCCTTGTTCCCCATGTGGCCGGGCATCTTCTTTCCCTTGATGATCTTCGAGGGATAGGCCGAGGCGCCCATCGAGCCGGCCAGCCGGTCGAACATGCCGCCGTGGCCGCCCGGCCCGCCCGCGAAGCCGTGGCGCTTCAATACGCCCGCGAAGCCGCGGCCCTTGCTCTTGCCCGTCACGTCGATGCGCTCGCCGCGGTCGAAGATGGCCGCGTCCACCACGGCGCCCACCTCGATATCCTCGTCCCCCTCGCCGAGGGGAACCTCCCGGAGGATGCGGAAGGGCTGCACCCCGGCCTTCTGGAAGTGGCCCAGGAGGGGCTTGGAGACGCCCTTCTCCTTCCGGGGGAGAAAGCCGAGCTGGACCGCATCGTAGCCGTCCCGCTCGGCCGTCTTGCGCTGCACCACGGTGCACGGGCCCGCTTCCACGACCGTGACGGGAATCGCGTCCCCGTCGGGCGAGAAGACGTGGGTCATCCCCACCTTGCGGCCCAATACGTAATCCATCGGCTTCCTTCTCCGGCTAGAGCTTGATCTCTACGTCCACGCCCGCGGCGAGCTCGAGCTTCATGAGCGCGTCCACCGTCTGCTGGGTGGGCTCCAGGATGTCCACCAGACGCTTGTGGGTGCGGATCTCGAACTGCTCGCGCGACTTCTTGTCGATGTGGGGCGAGCGCAGGACCGTGAACTTGTTGCAGGTCGTCGGCAGCGGGATGGGGCCCACGATGGAGGCGCCGGTGCGCTGGACCGTCTCCACGATCTCGCTCACCGACTGATCGAGAAGCCGATGGTCGTAGGCCTTCAGGCGAATCCGAATCTTTTGCGTCATCTCGCTCCCGGCTCTCCCGCTCTGCGCCCCGGGGCCTCCCCCGGCGCTTCTCTATTCGACGATTTCGGTCACCACGCCGGCGCCCACCGTGCGCCCGCCCTCGCGGATCGCGAAGCGAAGCTCCTTCTCCATCGCGATCGGGGTGATCAGCGACACCTCCAGCGCCACGTTGTCGCCCGGCATCACCATCTCCCGCCCCTCGGGAAGCGTCACCACTCCCGTCACGTCCGTCGTGCGGAAAAAAAACTGCGGGCGGTAGCCGTTGAAAAACGGCGTGTGGCGGCCCCCCTCCTCCTTCGTCAGGATGTAGACCTCGCCCTTGAACTTCATGTGCGGGGTGATCGACGAGGGCGCCGCCAGAACCTGGCCCCGCTCTATCTCGTCCTTCTTCACGCCCCGCAGCAAAACCCCCACGTTGTCGCCCGCCTGCCCCTGGTCCAGAAGCTTGCGGAACATCTCCACGCCCGTCGCCACCGTCTTGCGCGTCTCCGTGATGCCGACGATCTCCACCTCCTCGCCCACCTTCACCACGCCGCGCTCCACGCGCCCCGTCGCCACCGTCCCGCGCCCCGAAATCGAGAAAACGTCCTCCACCGGCATCAGGAACGGACGGTCGATGTCGCGCACCGGCTCGGGAATGTGGTCGTCCACCGCCGACATCTGCTCATCGATGCACTCCGTCTCGCTCCCCTCGAGCGCCTTCAGCGCCGACCCCTTCACGATCGGTATATCGTCGCCCGGAAAATCGTAGAGCGAAAGAAGCTCGCGCACCTCCAGCTCCACCAGCTCCAGCAGCTCCTCGTCGTCCACCATGTCCACCTTGTTCAAAAACACGACGATGTGGGGAACCCCGACCTGGCGCGCCAAAAGAATGTGCTCGCGCGTCTGAGGCATCGGACCGTCCGCCGCCGACACCACCAGTATCGCGCCGTCCATCTGCGCCGCGCCCGTTATCATGTTCTTCACGTAGTCGGCGTGACCCGGGCAATCCACGTGTGCGTAGTGGCGGTTGACGGTCTCGTACTCGACGTGCTCGGACGAGATCGTCACAACGCGCGATGCGTCACGAACCGTGCCGCCCTTGGCGATGTCGGCGTAGGCCTTGGCCTTGGCCAGACCCTGGGCTGCCAGCGTCTTCGAGATCGCCGCGGTCAGGGTGGTCTTGCCGTGAGCGACGTGCCCAATCGTTCCCACGTTCAC
>JAZGDQ010000121.1:0-3469 GCA_036477985.1 bacterium | reverse complement strand
TGTCCTTCCCCTTCGCGGCCATGGAGGGGGGGGCGGCGGAGCTGCTCGATGAACCGCCCGGGGAGGACCGCCTTTCCCTCATGCGCGCCGCCGCCGAAGCGGCGGGGGACCTCCTCGCGGGGAGGGTCTCCCCGGACTGAACTCCCGCCCGAGCTCCTCTTCCATGCGCGATTCACCGGCTCCGGTCCGCCTCGTCCTCGCGGGGGCGATCCTCCTCGCCGGGTGCGCCGCCCTCGCCGGGTGCGCCGCCCTCTCGCGCACCGGGCCGCCTCCGGCCCCCCCCGGGTTCGAGGTGGGCCTCTGGGTCCAGGCCGAGGGGGCGAACCGCACCCTCGACGACGCGGGGAAAATCGAAGCCCTCGTGCGCCGGGCGAGGAAGGCGGGCGTGACCGACCTCTACGTCCAGGTCTACCGCAGCGGGCGCGCCTGGTTCCCGACGAAGCTCGCCGACGACAGCCCCTCGCGCCGGGCCGGGCGCGATCCCCTGGCCCGCGTCCTGCGCCTGGCCGGCGGGACGGCCCCTTCCCTCCGCCCTCTCCGCGTCCACGCCTGGATCAACGCCTTCTCCCTCGCCCGCAACCGGGAGGCCCCCCTGCTCCGGGAGCTGGGGCCCGAGGCCGTCCTCCGGGACCAGCACGGGCGCTCCCTCCTGGACTATCCCCGGGACGGGCGGCCTCCCTGGGCGAAAGGCTTCGTCATGGGCACGCCCGGAATCTTCCTCGACCCGGCCCACAAGGGGGTGCGCCGCCGCCTGGCCGCCATCGCGCGCCGCCTCGCTCAGGCCTACCCTGCCCTCGCCGGCGTCCATCTCGACTTCATCCGCTACCCCTACGCCCTGCCCATCTCGCCGGGCTCGCGCTTCTCCCCCCGGCTGGACTTCGGCTACGGGAAGGAGGCGGCCGCGCGCTTCGCCTCCGAGACGGGGGGCCGGGCGCCCGCCGCCGGCGTCCCCCCCTCGGAGACAGACCCCGCCGCCTGGGACGGGTGGCGGCGCCGCCAGGTGACCGAGGCCGTGCGCGAGGTGCGCGAGGCGATCAAGGCCGTCCGCCCCGGCATTGTCCTCTCCGCCGCCGTCCTCCCCTGGGCGGAGCGGGCCTACCTTTCCGCCTTTCAGGACTGGCGCGCCTGGCTGCGCGAGGGCCTCCTGGACAAGGCCCTGGTCATGGCCTACACGCGCGACCCCGCCCTGGCCGGACACCTCGCCCGCGCCGCCCTGGCCGCCCGCCCGAGTATGGACGCCCCCCTGGGCGGGGCGCTCCCCCAAAAACCCCCGGGAGACTTGAAGAAAGCGGGGGGGCGGGTGATCGTCGGCCTGGGCGCCTATCTCTTCACACAGCGCCCCGAGGCGCTTTGGCGCCAATGGCGGATCGCGCGCGAGAGCGGGGCGGACGGGGTCGCCCTCTTCTCCTTCGATCAGATGGCGGGGAGGGAGGCGATGTGGCGGTTCCCCCGGGGGCGACTCCCCCGAGGGGAGAATCCCTAGAGATATCGGAGAATGAGGGAAATTTGCGCTTGCCAAGCGCGCCGGGGCGGGATAATATATGGGGGTAATTTTATTATTCTCGCCCTTCGAAAGATCCTCCGCCCTGCAGCTCAGTGAATCCGCCCTCTGGTATGGTTCCGTGTTCCGCCCAAAGGGCGCCGCTATCTTTGCGGGCCAGGAGAGGAAGAAATGAACAAAGGCCAATTGGTTGAGGCAATTGCGAATCAGACGTCCATGAGCAAGTCGGGCGCGGAGGCTGTGGTCAATGCCTTCGTTTCCTCGGTGACCACCGCCCTCAAGGGCGGCGACAAGGTCACCCTCACCGGATTCGGCACCTTCAGCGTCACGAACCGGGCCGCCCGGATCGCGCGCAATCCCCAGACGGGCGAGCCGATTCAGGTGAAGGCGGCCAGGGTGCCCAAGTTCAAGGCGGGGGCCGGTCTGAAGGGTGCCATCAACAACTAGGCGCGCCGGGTGGAGCGAAGGGGGCGGAACGGGCGCAGGCCGCGCCGAGGCTGGCAGGAGAGCCCGGGGGGCGCCCGATGCCCGAGCAGGGCGAAGGGCCGGGCGCTTTCGCCCCGAACACTCCCAGGGCTCTCGGGCAGGAAAGCGATAGGGGGCGGGCGCCCTCTATCCCCGATGGGTTGCAGAGCCGGCCCACCCGGGGCTCCCGGGAAAGTGGGGGCGGGGGGCTGATCGCCGAAGCGCCATAAAGTCAGCGCCGTTAGATTCGGCCCCGCCGCGGGGCCAGGGAGTGGTGTTCATCCACTCTGGGATCACCCGGCGTGCTTGCAGGCTTGAAACACCGTGAGGGCCTGAGCCGACAGACAGGCGGCAGGAGAAGCCGGACAGGAGCTGGAGGGATTAGGCGAGGGGATGGGGGATTGCGGGCCTGCGATGGTGGTGGCCCCTCAGGGCTCCTCGCTTTCCAGGGGCTCCTCCCCCGCCCACCCGTCCCGGTCCGAGAGCCGCTCGACCGAGAAATCGATGAACTCGGTGTAATCGCTCACCGCGTCCGCGGCCTCGCGGATGAGATCTTTCGTGCATCCTATGTTCTCCGCGCTGAAGGGAAGCCCCAGCTTCCGCAGGACGATCTTCGTCCTCCCCTCGAGGAAGAGATAGTCGATGTCGTGGGTGTTCCCGTAAAAGCGGGCGGCGGCGCCCCGGGTCCGCTCGATCTGGGCCGCGCTGCAGCCGTACAGGACCGCCAGCCCATCGAAGTACTCCCGCTTCTGGGCCGGGCCCATCGCCTCCTGGGAGGCGCGCAGGGTGAGGGGCACGCTCCGGTCGTCCCGGTAGATGGCGTAATCCACCGCGATCTCGACCAGGATGTGGCCCAGGTAGAGCGCCGTGGGCGCATCGAGGTCCGCCTCCATCTCCCCGGCGAAGTCATCGAGCAGGGGGATGAGGCCGGCCCCGCTGCGATAGGCGTAGCCCCGCTTCTCGGAGGGAGCGGCGCGTCCGGCCGGCTTGGCGAGCTCCCCGTAGTGGCACAGGTTGTCCACGGCGAGGTGGCACTTCACCCAGACGAGCTTGGGGAAGCGCTCCAGGGCGCCCGCCGGGGGGACGAAGCGGTGGGTCTCGCGGGCGCTGAACTCCCCCGAGAGGGGAAGGTTGTCGGGCGCGATGTTGTAGAGATAGAGGTCGCGCTCGGCGGGGGGCGGCTCGGCCCCGTGGCCCAGGAGGCGGCGCAGTATCAGGGTGTGGCAGTTCGTCAGCAAGATGCCCTCGGCGCGTCGTGGAGGCCGCTCTTCCTCTCCATTCCCTCCCCCGCCCTCCCGGGCGCGGGAGCCGGGCAGAATGTGTAGAGGGCGGGGGCGGGCGCTGTCAATCCCCCGGGGATGAGAAGGGGCGGTCCCCTCCCTCTTGCGCCCTCACACGGCGAGGAAGCGCCTCCCCTCCCCGGCCCGGACCCGGCCCAGAAGCGGGAGTACTTCGATGGGCTGGCGGTCCTCTACGGCTGCAGCGCGGCCCAGATCGAGCGGA
>JAZGDQ010000120.1:0-5262 GCA_036477985.1 bacterium | reverse complement strand
CGACTGGGACGCCGTCTTCCCGGTCCAGGATCATTCCATCACCATCCGCGAGACCGCCGAGCTCAACATCGACGGGGACGCGGACCGCCGGTTCGACGGCAACTTCGACGCCGTCCAGCCCGAAGATCATTCCATCACCATCCGCGAGACCGCCGAGTTTGATGTCACCGCTCCCGACGCCGACTACGAGGACCTCCGCGATAGCGGCGCCGAGCGCAGCATCGGCCGGATCGACCTCGCCGAGTTCGATTTCGATGTCACCGCTCCTGACGCCGACTACGAGGACCTCCGCGACAGCGGCGCCGAGCGCAGCAACTTCGGACCGATTTTCGCCTAAAACATCCCGCCCCCCGGGGCGGCGACCCACGCGAAAGCCGGCGACGGGCGGGGACGGGCTCAGGCCCCCCCGCCCGTCGGCTTTTTTTTACAAACCCTCTCCCCTCGAAAGACCTTCCCCCTCCCGAAAGACCATCCCGAGAATGCGCCCCCGCTAATCCTTTTGGGCGGCCTATTGGGCCTCCCCGGGGAGTGGTACAACTGGGGGCGCCGGATCGCCCCATGAGGCGGGAGCCCCCCGCAAGCCGGCCCGGCCCGGCGGCGATCCTACGATCCGAATTCATTCCTTCACGCGATTCCCAAGGGGAGGCGGCGCCATGATCGAGGTCGAGATTGCCAAGTTTGCGATGTCGGGCCCAGAGGACATCTCGGGGCTCGCCCAGGCGGTCGATGAGGGGAGAATCACGGCGGAGAACATCATGGCCATCATCGCCAAGACCGAGGGGAACGGGCGGGTGAACGACTACTCCCGCCCCTTCGCGCTCCACGTCTTCGAGGATTTCCTGATGGAGAAGCTCTCCGTCGGGCGCGCGGAGATCCAGTCGCGCTGCGCCATGGTGATGTCGGGGGGCTGCGAGGGCGTCATGAGCCCGCACGCCGTCGCCTTCGCCAAGAAAGACGCCGCCACTGGCGCGGCCCCGCCGCCGGGTGCGGCCCCGCCGGGCGAGAAGCGCCTCACGATGGGCCTGGGCTTCACCCGCGAGCTCCTCCCCGAGGAGCTGGGGACCATGGCCCAGATCGACCTCGTGGCCGAGGCCGCGCGCACGGCGCTGGCCGACGCGGGAATCGAGTCCCTGGACGACGTGGGCTACGTCCAGGTCAAATGCCCCCTCCTCACCTCGGACCGGATCAACGACGCCGCCCGGCGCGGCAAGAAGGTCGTCTCGACGGACACGACGCGCTCGATGAGCCTCTCGAACGGCTGCTCGGCCCTGGGCGCGGCGGTGGGGCTGGGGGAGATCGCCCGCGGCGACATCGGGCCGGAGGACGTCTGCGTGCGCGGGGACCTGTACTCCGAGATGGTCTCCTGCTCGGCCGGGGTGGAGCTCATGCGCTCGGAAGTCGTCGTGCTGGGGAACAGCGCGGACTCGGCGAGCCCCTACCGCATCGGCCGCGCCATCCTGGAGAACCTCATCGACGCCGAGGGGGTGCGCCGCGCGCTGCGGAACGCCGGCCTCTCTTTCGAGGGGCTGCCGGGGAAGGAGGACCTCGCGCGCGTCGTCCACGTCCTGGCCAAGGCGGGCGCCCCCTGGGACGGCCTCCTGCTCGGCAAGCGGACCACCCTGCTCACCGACTCCGTCCTCGGCACCCGGCCCGTGCGCGCGGTGGCGAACGCCGTCATCGCCTCGGTCGTCCAGGACCCGGCCGTCTACGTCTCGGCGGGGCTCGTGTTCCACCAGGGGCCCGTCGGGGGAGGGGTGGTGTCGGCGATAGTGAGAGTCTGATGGGGGGGACCCCCCCCGGAGCGAAAGGAAGAGCCGCTTGGAGATCTCTGAACGGGCAGGAGAGAAGCCGTTCGCGGGAGGCTCGTTCTTCGAGATCCTCGGAATTTTTCTGAAGCTGGGCTTCACCTCCTTCGGCGGCCCGACGGCCCATCTCGGCTACTTCCGGGAAGAGTTCGTCGTGCGCCGCAAGTGGCTCGACGAGCGCGCGTACGCCGACCTGGTGGCGCTCTGCCAGTTCCTGCCCGGCCCGGCCAGCAGCCAGGTCGGCATGGCGCTGGGCATCGTCGGGAGGGGAATCCGTGGCGGGCTGGCGGCCTGGCTGGGCTTCACGTTGCCCTCCGCCCTGCTGCTCACGCTCTTCGCGTTCGGTTTCGACACGCTCCAGGACATGTTCGGCCGGGGGTGGCTGGACGGTCTGAAAATCGTGGCGGTGGCGGTTGTGGCGCGGGCCGTTTGGGGAATGGCCCAGTCGCTCTGCCCGGATCGCCCGCGCGCCACGATCGCCATCCTCTCCGCCATGGGCGTGCTGGCCTGGCCGGCGGCGGGCGCCCAGGTGGTCGCGATCCTCGCCGGCGGGGTCATCGGCTGGCGGCTCCTCAAAAGCGAAGCCGGGCCGCCCGCGAGCGGTCTGGGCCATTCGATCGGGCGCCGGCTCTCGATAAGCTGCCTCATCCTTTTCTTCGGCATTCTCATCTTCCTGCCGCTCGCCGTGCGAATCCACCCCAGCCAGGCGCTCGCCCTGTTCGACAGCTTTTTCCGCACCGGATCGCTGGTGTTCGGAGGGGGCCACGTGGTCCTTCCGCTCCTCCAGGCCGAGGTGATTCGCACCGGCTGGATAACGGACGAGCTGTTTTTGGCCGGCTACGGAGCGGCCCAGGCCATCCCGGGCCCCCTCTTCACTTTTTCCGCCTACCTCGGGGCCTCCATGTCGCTTCCGCCCAACGGATGGGCCGGCGCGGCGCTGAGTCTGGTCGCGGTCTTTCTCCCCTCGGGCCTGTTGATCGTGGGCGTCCTGCCGTTTTGGGACGATTTGCGATCGAAACCCGCCGTCCGGTGCGCGCTTCAGGGCGTGAACGCCGCGGTCGTTGGGCTCCTCCTCGCCGCCCTCTACCATCCCGTCTGGACGGGCGCGGTTCACACCCCGGCGAACTTCATCCTGGCCCTGGCCGCGTTCGGCCTCCTCGCCCTGTGGAAGCTGCCCCCCTGGCTCGTCGTCCTGATGGTCGCCCTGGTCAGCGGTTTGATGTAGGGGGGGTTTTGATGGGGGGCCGGATCAAAGAGTGTGAGGCGAGTCCGCACCCGTCCCCCCCTCTCAGATCTCGATCTCCAGCAGATCCTCTGCCCAAATGAGATTGCCGCCGTAGATCTCTTTCATCTCCGAAATCAGCCGCGCGCTCTGGGCGTCCATCTTGGGGTTGATGTGGGTGGGGATGAGGGTTTTGACGCCCGCGTCGCGGGCCAGCTCGGCGAGCGCTTTGTGCGGCATGACGTAGGAGGCGAATTCCGCGCTGTCCTCCCCGCCGGTGACGGCGCCGCACATGTGGAGGAGAACGTCGGCCCCCTCGGCGAGCGCGCGCATGGCGGCGCAGGGCCCGGCGTCCCCCGAGTGGACGAAGACGCCCGCGGGCGTCTCGAGGCGGTAGCCGTAGCAGATGAGCTGGGGCTGGGCGTGGGGGACGGAGGCGAGGGTGAGCCGCCATCCCTCGTTTTCGGCGGACGCGCCCTCGGCGAGCTCCGTCACGTCGATGACGGGCCAGGGGCGCGGCGGCGCGCCCCCGCGCTCCCGGAAGACCTCGAGGCTCATCGGGTGCTCGGTCCGCGCGCGCAGGTCGGGGGAGAAGGCGCCCTCGCGGCCGAAGAGCTTTTCGGTCATCTCCCGCGTTCCGGGGGGCCCGAAAATCCGGAGCGGCTCCGTCAGGCGCGCGCCCTGGTCCCAGCGCGTGAGAAACAGCCGCGGGAAGTCGCAGCAGTGGTCGTAATGCAGGTGGGTGAAGAAAAGGTGGGTGACCTCGACGGCCTTGCGCCCCGCCTCGAGGAGGCGGTGATGGGCGCCGGGTCCGTGATCGAACAGGAGCAGGTCGCCCCCCGCCTCGACGAGACAGCTCGAGCCCATCCGCTTGAGGGAAGGGTCCGGCCCGCCCGTGCCCAGGAGCCTGATCTTCATCCGGCCTCCCTCTTGATCTGACGGGGACCGTGCGGGCCGCCGCCCCGGCGCGGGCCGCTCGTCGCCATATCCCGTCCGCGAGGGAAGGAATTATACCTCACCCCGCCCGGCGCCCGGCCCGCATTTTCCGAATTTCCAAGGCGGCCCGTGCATTATCCGCCGCCGCCGCCCCGCAGGTCCGAATTCCTTTCCAGCGTCCCCTCCTCACAAGAGCGGTTTGATTGAAAGAACCGTTTGTAGGAAAATTCTCTAAGGGACCAGCGTGCCCATTTCCCTTTGCCGTGAGACGGCCTCATGCGCCCCCGCTTGGTTTTCCTCCCGATCTGGATCCTCCTTCTCACCGCGTTCCTGCATCCGACCCCCGCCTCCGGGCAGGAGAAGCCCCGCCTCAACGTCCTCTACACCGGGGTGTTGGGCTCTGGATGCCGCCAGCCGGCGGAGGAGGTCAACGCGCAGGCGAGAAAAAGAATCGGCAAAAACCCCCGGTTCCGCCTGCTTCCCGAGGAGCGGTTGAAAGAGGCCACCGGCGGGAAGGCCTACGAGGTGGAGGACTACGCGGCGGACAATTACCGCCTCGCGCGCGAGGTCGGCCGCAAGGCGGGCGCCGAGGTCGTCATCCTTCTCGAAAGAGAAGTCGAGACGTCGGGTTTCGGGCGCGTGTGCACCGCGACGACCCACTTTGTGAGCGTGGAGGATCCGGAAGGCGCCTTCCAGGTGCGGGCCGAGTATTCCAGGGACATGTCCCGAGAGGAAAAGAGGTCCGTCGCCAGGACCTCCCGCAAAAAGCTGTTCGCAATGGCGCGGAGGACGATCCGGCGCGCTCTCGCCCGAAAGGCCCGGACCGCCGTCGCGAGCCGCCCCGCCCCCTCCGGGGCAGCCACGGCCAAGGTGGAGCCCAGCCCCGAGGCCCGGGAGCGCCAGAGAAACCTCGATGAAGAGAGACCTGGGCGTCTCCGCCGCGCGCAGGCGAATCTCGCGGCCCTTCGGCGGCAAGAGCGCAAGCGGCTCGCGGCCCTTCGGCGGCGAGAGAAGAAGCGCCGCCGGGCCGCTCTCCGCGAAATCCAGAAGGAGCGGGAGCGGCCCGCCGGAGGGCGCCGCGGCGGCGAGGAGGCCTCCCTCCGCGAGGAGCGCCGCCGGGCGCAGAGGGAAGCCGAGGAGGAAAAGCGCCTCACCGCGAAGGCCCAGGCCGGGCGCGAGCGGGAGGGGGACGTTCAGAAAATGCTTCTCCAGGAGATGGCCGAGCTGAAGAAGCAGCTCGCGAAGATAGAGAAGGAAAAGGAAGCGGCCCGGCTCGAGGAGGCGCCGTGGAAATCCTCG